>NZ_JADOVC010000003.1:0-201598 GCF_015751645.1 Flavobacterium sp. CG_9.1 | reverse complement strand
GTGGTTATTTTGTCATTCTGAGGAACGAAGAATCTCTGTATGGTGAGCAGCATCTGCTGGCATGAGAGTTTTCAGAAAGGTCAGGAGACCTTTTAACGCCACCTCAAAGTTGGAAACTTTGCGGAGCAGATGTGGTGGTCTGTGGTTATTTTGTCATTCTGAGGAACGAAGAATCTCTGTATGGTGAGCAGCATCTGCTGGCATGAGAGTTTTCAGAAAGGTCAGGAGACCTTTTAGCGCCACCTCAAAGTTGGAAACTTTGCGGAGCAGATGTGGTGGTCTGTGTTTATTTTGTCATTCTGAGGAACGAAGAATCTCTATATGGTGAGCAACATCTGCTGGCATGAGAGTTTTCAGAAAGGTCAGGAGACCTTTTAACGCCGCCTCAAAGTTGGAAACTTTGCGGAGCAGATGTGGTGGTCTGTGTTTATTTTGTCATTCTGAGGAACGAAGAATCTCTGTATGTTGAGTAGCATCATTAGGCATAAGAGTTTTCAGAAAGGCCAGGAAACCTTTTAACGCCACCTCAAAGTTGGAAACTTTGCGAAGCAGATGTGGTGGTCTGTGTTTATTTTGTCATTCTGAGGAAAAAAGAATCTCTGTATGGTGAGTAACATCATCTGGCATGAGAGTTTTCAGAAAGGTCAGGAGACCTTTTGACGCCACCTCAAAGTTGGAAACTTTGCGGAGCAGATGTGGAGACCCTTCCTTTTTCTGAATGATAGATTGGGGTAAAAAAATTGATGCAATAGTAAGTGTTCACAAGCAGAATACTCATGCTAATGCGATGCAAAAGAGTTAGGAATCTTACAGAGATTCGCCCGCTTTGTGGTTTAAATTTTTAAAGGTCGTAGATTTTGCAATCCAGTTGCTTACTTGTGATTATTGACCACATTCTCCGTCAGTATTTGAGATACTTCTTTTAGTTTTCCTTGTTCGTATAATTTTGGTAAGTCTTTCAAAGGAGTTTTCAAAGGGGCTTCATAATTAATGTAATCCTGAAAAGTTATACCGTCAATTACGCGGGTGTTAAAGGCCACTCTAAAGCGCACACCACCATCATTCACGCGGTAATTATAGGCCAAGTAATCCATTTTATGCGTGGTTGTATTCATCCAGTAGTGATACTCATCATCAAAATCTTTGCCGCCACCGTCTTGACCAAAAGTTACACCTATTGCATCGTATTGCTGTCCTTTGATTGTGATTTCTTCAATGAATTTTTTATTTACGGAAGCATCTTGAAGTTTGTAGGGAAGTGTGGCAAAATAAATAACCGAATTTATTGCCTCTGAATACTTCGCAGAATCTTCTTTGGATAAAGATTGTAACTTGCTATTTATAGAACGTTCAAACTTTTCTGGAGTCAGTAGGTCTTTGATAAGAGAATCTCCCTTTTGAATTTCAGAAGAATATATATAGGAAGCTCCATTATTCTTAAAACGGTACTCTTTACCTCTAAAAATAAAGGAGTAGTTGGCAGTAGTATATAATTTTCCGCCGTGTGCTTCAATGGCTTTATTAATTATAGAATCTGCTTTTGAGAATTTTTTTTCGGTTGCAAGGGTGTCGTTTTTGACGGTTGCTCCATTACTTTCCTTTTTCTTGTTACAGGAGAATAAAAGTGTTGCCAAAACGCAAAGCAATATTAGATTTTTTTTCATTTTTTAAAAGTATCATATTTAGTAACGAACGTTGAAACAATTGCTCTTTTTATAAAAATTTTAACTTAACCATTATTCCTTTCTGATTTTAATAAAATGACTTAGAAATGAATTTTTCGCTGGTTGCAGTTACGTATTCTGATTCTTGGGACTGTCTGTTTAGCGAGGAGATTTGGTCTTTACTTTTTCTTTTCTTCTTCAACAATTAGTTTTAAAGAATTGATATAATCGGTATCAAATTCTATGACTCTTATTTTGCTGGGCTTAAAACTCATTTCGCCTTCAAATTTTCCTTCGGTTCCTAAAAAGTCTATTACGACCTCTTCCTCATTCATTTCTATGAGTTTACCAAGATATAGTGCTTTTTCAGACTTCGTTGCAATTTGAAAAATCTCATATTTGCTTGCTACAAAATAGAGAATGGAAAATACGTCTTTAAGCGGAATTATTTCGGAAGCGCTTGTTTTTAAACCTTTTAGTTTAATTACTCGTTCGGTAAATTCGTGATCCTTATCTTGGATAATAGCCTTTACATTTTTGTTTTTCAATATGGTATAACCATCAATTATAAAATCGACAGGGTTATTTTTAAGTAAGATCCAATCTTCAGTCCAATCAATTAGAAAGCCACTAAAAATTTCTTTTTTGTCGTCAAACTCTATTGTAATTAATTGCCGTAAGTATTTGTCCATGCTAGTTTTTTTAATTTTCAAAAGCGGTTTGTCACTCCTAGTCGTTTTTAGAATCGTCGCGATAAAAGGAAGTTGCTATCTTTGGTTACTTCATACAAAAGTAAAGATACCGATTTTAATACACGACGGCTTGTATTTTTTCGTTCCAATTGCTTACTCCAAAGAGAGTACGGATTTTTAATCAGCATCCGGAGCGACTGCTAATTATTTAAGTGGTATCTAACTATAATATGACTATCCGTCAGTAATACCAATACTAATTTTTGCCAGAGATTGCACAGATTAAAGAAAAGGTGAATTAGAATTACTGGATAAATTCGTGAAAATCTCTTAATTCTGTGGCAAAAAAAGAAAGTTAGTCCTCAAAGTGGGCGGTGATAAAATATAAAATAATACTTTTTAAAACCTTTTTTTGTGGAGAACTAGTGAAAGCAACGAAAAAATTTCTTCGCTACCGTTTTGCCACTATTCGGGCAGTGGGTGCCCATTACAACCCAAATCTGGAAATTAGTGTCTAATCATCGAAACACCAATTTTTTCTCCTACTTTGACGGAAGTTTCATGTCCTTTTAAAGTATTAAGCAATAGATCGGCATCGATATTAATTTTATTTTTTTCAAACAGCAGCACTACCGTGGATCCCCCGAATTTGAAATATCCTTTCTCGTCCCCTTTATTTACAAAATCTCCTTTATGAGTCTGGACTATGCTTCCTACCATGGTCGCGCCTACTTCGGCTATGACAACATCTCCAAACAAAGGGTTGGTAACGATTGTATATTCCCTTTTGTTTAAACAGAATATTTCAGTCATTTTGCGCAAAGCAAGTGGGTTAACTGAATAATATTCACCCTCAATCCGAGTGTTTGACGATACGTTTCCGCTAATGGGAAAATGAAAACGATGGTAATCAGCAGGGGCGAGCCGGATAATCACCAAGGCACCATTAATGTATTTTTTAGCAAGGTTAGCATTATTTAAAAACGATAAAATGTCGAAGAGGTACCCTTTGATGATAAAATCGCTATTGCTGATATCGGCATAGGCCAATATTTTTCCATCTGCCGGTGAGACTGTACTAGTTGCCGTACTATCTACTGGTCTGGCATTATTTTTTAGTTTCCGGGTAAAGAAATCGTTGAAAGTGCGGAACTCTTGTTTCTGGAAGGAGCTCCTGTCGATGTCAAATTCGGCAATAAAGGGTTGTATTTTTTTAGTCGATGAAGGACGATCCATCATAGTACCGTAAAGAGAAGAAACCAACTTTCTTTTCACCAATGCCCACAATGTTGCTTCGCCAACCGGATTATTATACAACCAAACCAGCCATTTTTCGGCAGCCACTTTTTCTGTATTTAACACCCCAGTTTCCCTATCATAATACTGGATGGGAGCTTGTGGCGGCACTGGATAAATAGCAAATAATGCAATGATTACCAATAATAACAGAATGATACCCCAGCTTTTTTTAGTTTTTGTAATTTTCATGCTTGACTTTCTTTTTTATTTCTGGTCGTTTGGCAGTCAAAACTTTTCTGCCATCGTTTCGCTTTCTTTCTTCCGCGGGCTGGATATATTTTATCCAGTTGCTTACCGCAAAGATAACGCGGATTTTTAATTGACGCCCGTAAAGATTGAACAGTGTTTTATTTAGTATCTAGATATGGAAGTGTGCTTTTTAAAATTATTTGTTTTTTTGTGTCTAAGTCTTGAGGGAGAACCTTAACCTTTTCTCAAAAAATCACATACAAACTGTATCAGGTTTAGGAGCTACTCAGTTTCCGTTTGTTTCAAGTGAAATAGACTTTTGGTCGTTTATTACATCAATTCCAAGGAAAAATAGGGTAATAACAAAAAGAATTTTCATAATTATACGGTTCGAATTGGCGCATAAAGTATAGATACCACCAAATAGAGACTTCTTTTTGACACTAATTGTTATTTGGTAAGTTGATTAGTAAAACGGAGTTATAGCAAGGGATTGCAGGAATTATTAAGGATTGTAATTTAAATCCAGACCATTTCTAGCCCTGATTGTAGTGAAAATCCTTTTTTATCCGCTTCTTTAGCGGGAAAAAAGATTGCAACGGAAAGCAGGAAACAGCTCCAAATAAAAAAACCACGAATGAACGTGGTTTTAGTTTGACTCTTTAATGAATTAGCAGTACTCGTTGAAAGCATCTTTTAAGTTTTCAGCAATTAGTTCTGCTGGGCGACCTTCAATGTGGTGACGCTCTAGCATGTGGACTAATTCTCCGTTTTTGAACAAAGCCATAGCGGGCGATGATGGAGGAAAAGGGAACATGTGTTGTCTGGCTGCATCAACAGCATCTTTGTCAACTCCTGCAAAAACCGTGATTAAATGATCTGGTTTTTTACCACCTTCTAAACTCATTTTTGCTCCTGGACGTGCATTTCTTGCAGCACAACCACAAACCGAATTCACTACCACAAGGGTTGTTCCTTCTAATTTCATTGCATTTTCTACTGCCTCAGCACTATGTAAATCTTGAAAACCGGCAGTCGTTAGTTCCGCTTGCATTGGTTTTACCATTTCTTCTGGATACATATCTTTTTTATTTTAAATAAATACTATTTTGAGTTGCAAAGTTACAAAGTTTACCTTCAAGATTTAGAGATGAATTATAAAGTTTTGTTATAGTTTGATTGATTTGAAAACGACATGAAAAATTGCTTTGATAAATAGTGTTTTGGGACATTTCAAAATCACTTTTATGTCTTCTATCAAAGAGGTTTCTTCATCTAAAAACTTAAAAATTAAGCTGGGATTGCCTTTTTTGAACATGGAAGAAAAGATGTGAGAACCCAATTCATTTTTTCGGTCTAAAATATCCAATAATAGGAGATCATAAAACCAGAATTTACTTCTTTTATGAAATTTTCTAAAGTCAGTTTCTCTTTGTAAAAAGGCCACGAGTTCAGTTGATTTTTTATCAGAATTTTTAAAAGTATAGCCCGTACTTGCTTTGGTCCATCCGCCAGAAGTTCCTATATTCAGTACGTTTTTTGTATTCGCCTTCCAAAAAGGGAAACACGTCATAGGAATGCTACCCTGTTCTTTCTCTAAGATTTCATAATTTGTGATACCCAGTTTTTCGATGTAGTGCTGGATCTCGTTTTCGTATTCTTCCTTTTTTAAATGCTGGTGAGAAAACAAGGTGTATTCTAATAACGCTTCTGTTTTAGATGTTGGCAATACGTACATAAAACGGGTATTCCCTTTTTGCTCCACCGAAAAATCCATGAAAGTAGCTTGCTCTGGATTAAAAACGGGCTGCTCGCTTTTTATAAACCAGCCAATAAAATGCTGCTGAAGCAAAGGATATTTTGTCTGACTTACAGCTTTTTGGTTGTTGTAAATGCTATTGAATAATTTGGAACACGAAAAACTATCTTTTTCAGTTTGTACTAGAACAATGGTCTCTGATTCTTCAATGGCCAATACCTTCTGATGAAGGAAAGTAATGTTGTCTTGTTTTGAAAGCAAGTCAAATACTTGGTTGTAAAAATCGAGCCCTTTTGCCATATTATATTGATACGGTTTCAAGTGTAAATCGCGGCGAAAATTTTCATTGGCAAACAAAGCTAAATCCCATTTTTTAGAAATCGATGGTTCCCAAGCGGAGTCCTGCGTTTTCCAAAAGCACCAGGTTCTATCATTCGTTTTTTTGGTGTTTTCGTCCAATATCAAAATACTGCTACCGGCAAATGAACAGGATTGCACCATTTTATATACGGTCATCAAAGCCGATAGTCCTGCGCCTGTAAAAATATAATCATACTGTTTCACTTT
The DNA here is from genome assembly GCF_015751645.1 of Flavobacterium sp. CG_9.1. Classification (NCBI taxonomy): domain Bacteria; kingdom Pseudomonadati; phylum Bacteroidota; class Flavobacteriia; order Flavobacteriales; family Flavobacteriaceae; genus Flavobacterium; species Flavobacterium sp. CG_9.1. The sequence continues at coordinate 195,428 of NZ_JADOVC010000003.1, read as the reverse complement.
GCAAATATAATTTTTTAGAGGCAGTATTAAAAGAATAAACCACGCCAAAGCGTGGTTTATTGATCAATCGTAAAATAAGTAAATATTATTTGTGCATTAAAACAGTGTCAATTACATGAACTATACCATTTGACGCATCTAAATCTACAGCGGTAATTGTTGCAACTCCACCTTTTTCATCCGTAACCATTACATTTTCACCCTTTAAAGATGCTGTTAATGTTCCACCCTGAACGGTCGTCAAAACAGCTTTACCTTTTCCTGCTTTAATAGCTGCAACAACTGCTTTGCTATCGATTTTACCAGCAACAACGTGGTAGGTTAGAATGCCTTGTAGTGTTTTTAAGTTTGCTGGTTCTAATAAACTTGCGACTGTGCCTTTAGGTAATTTGTCAAAAGCAGCGTTTGTAGGTGCAAAAACAGTAAATGGTCCTGCTCCTGTTAAAGTGTCGACTAAGCCTGCTGCTTTCACAGCCGCTATTAATGTCGTATGGTTTTCAGAACCTACGGCTACTTCTACAACGTTTTGTGCAAAAGAGCTAATACCAGTGAAAAGTGCAATTGCTAGAATTGCTGACGAAATAATTTTCTTTGTTTTCATAGTGACAGTTGTTTTCAATAAAATTACGGAGTTTCTAAAACGTACTAATGAAAGTTTGTATAAGTTTAACTTCCGTTTACTCTCAATAGTTTAAAATTATATATTGAAAACTAGTGATTTATAAGGTTACAGCAAGTAATTTCGACTCCTTGCCAAATTTTAAATTTTATGGTATCGTTTTATGAAAACAAAATATAATGAAACAAAACGGTTTTGATAGATAATTACTCAAAAATGGTTTTCAATTTGATGGAGGTAAAAGTAAAACACAAGCTTCTCAGCGCTAAATTAATTTAGGAAACGATATTATCTAATCAATATGATACCGCAGTCCAAGGAACATTCGCCTGCCTTGATTGGGACCGTAGGCGTAGGTTGGGTCAAATGTCAAGGCATAAGGGTTGTCAGCAGTGGGTACAACATTTCCAGTGTTGTCGAACTGCACATTTTTGTCAAAGGGATCATTTGCTCTGGCAATTATAAAAGGATTGCCACGATTGGGCGTCCAATTCAATAGGTTTTTAACACCACTATAAATTTCTAAATTATGAATTTTTTTGAATGTAAATTGAATGTTTTGAATACTAAATGGCAGAGACTTTTCACGTCTTGGGTCCAGAGCACCAAGAAGTGGTAAGCGCATCGATCCTGTGGTATTTCCCGTGTAATCAATAGCTAAAAACCAAGAAGGAATTTCATAATTAATAGCCCAATTGATTGAAAATTTTTCCGTGAATAAGGGTACGAACTTCTGTTTGTTTTGCTTCGTTATTGGATCATAATAACTTGCGCCAACGGTTGCTTTTAGTCCAAATGGCGTAATCCAATCCACATTAGAACTGAGTCCGAAAATTCTAGAATAACCATTTAAATTGTCATAAATAATCTGATTAGGATTTATATCATAATTTGCAAAAATCTTGTTTGTAAAATACGTGTACCAAGAAGAGAGTTCTAAGTTAATTACCCCGGCGTTGGTAAGATTGTATTTTTTTAAATAATTCAAATTTAAATTATAGGAGGTTTCAGGCTTTAGGTCTGTTAGTAAAATAACGGTTCTTGCTCCTGATAAGGCTTGATGATCTTCAGTAAAAAGATTAACAACTCTAAATCCAGTTCCAAAATTAAGCCGCAAAATATCAGTTGTGGATGGCTTGTATTTAAAAGCGAAACGAGGCGTTACGATAGAGCCATGAGCCGCATTATAATCATAGCGCAAACCAAGTAGTGCACTTGTTTTGTCACTGAATTTAATTTCGTCTTGTAAAAAAGCACTATAAATTTTAGAATGATCAGCGTTTATAGTTGCTGCCGTGTTATCATTATAATATTGATATCGAAATGCTGTACCCAAAAGTACCGAATGCTTGTTCCAGTTTTTATCCCAAAGCAGTTGTCCAAAAGCGATTTTTTGACTGGCCAGAAAAGTGGAATTACCGTAAACAGAGTTTTGGTCGTGACCAATTAATGAAAATTGCAAATACATTTTTTCTTTAATGGGAAGTTCATATTTGCCCAAAACTTCATAACGGGAAGTATAAATACTTTCACCATAAACGGCACTTCCGCCTCTAAAACTTTTGTTCCACTGCATTTCGCCGCCCCATCGATCTTCATACAAATACCTTGAAACCAAACTAAATTCTTTTTTTGATTCTCTATTGAAGTTCAATTTACTGAAAATAGAAACTCGGTTTTGTATCGATAAATCTGTAAAATTATCGTTGTTGTTATCAATAGGGTTGTTATAGGTAAAATAATTTACCCCAATCAGGGCGTCGGTCTTTTTGCCGATGGTAGTTCGATAACCCAAATCAATGTTGGTCTCTAGCCACGAAGTGGAGAAAATATCAGCTGTAAAAACAGGAACAGCTTGGGGTCTTTTAGTTATGATGTTGATTAGTCCTCCCACTGCTTCGCTGCCGTATAAAGTAGAAGCCGCGCCCTTGACCACTTCAATTCTATCGATCATCGAAGTGGGTATTCCTGACAACCCATATACTGTCCCAAGGGCGCTGACTATGGGCATGCCATCAATAGTAACCATGGTGTACGGGCCATCTAATCCATTGATGCGTATATCGCCGGTATTGCAAACATTACAATTATTTTGTGGTCGCAATCCATTTACATTTTGCAATGCATCAAAAACAGTACTAGTTGGATTTTGTTTTAAAAACGTTGCCGTTATGATCTCAACAGGAACGGGGTTTTCCAAACGTTTTACAGGTTTTAGCGTTCCTGAAATTACCACTTCATTGAGTTGATTTTGAACCGTTGAAAGTTCAATGTCAATAGTTAGATTCTCATTTTTTTTAATGATGATGGTTATACTCTGAGATAGGTAATCTTCAGCCGAAATGGTAAGTTTATATTTTCCCTCAACAATATTTTCTATGCTATAATGTCCTAAACTATCCGTTTGTGCAGTATAATCAGTTTTGATTAAAAGAAGTCGTGCCGCTTTAATTTTACTTTCGTTAGAAGAAACAAAGCCTGAAATACTCCCTTTTTCTTGGCTGTAGCCAAAGTTTAAAGTCAAAAAAAGCAACAATAAATGTATTTTTTTCATTCAATTTAAATTAAATTTTAGACAAATCTAAAAAATATATTTGACATTTTTAAAATAGTAGCAATTTATCCATAAAATAAAAACGGCTCACCTTGAAGATGAACCGTTTAAGCACCCAATAATTAACCAAAACAATCGGGATTTATAACTAATTTAATTCATTTAATTGAGCCGTTACGGCATTGGTAACGGCTGCTCTTGGAATAGGAAAATCATCTTTGCTTGAGAAAAATCCATCTTGTAAATCCATAATTTCATCGGCTGTGCACAGGCAATTATCGAGTTGGCTTCGAACTTCTGTTTCATTTAATGCCATGCCTATAAATACGATTTCGTTCAGTCGGTCACCAAAATTAGCGGTCCATCGTTCCTCAATAATGTCTTGGTATTCGACAAAATTATTGAAAGTCATCCGTTCACCAAGAGGCATACTTGCCCACCATACGCCGGCACCTTCAGCTTTCATGGATCCGCCGGCTTGACTCCAGTTAATTGCTTGTTCGGGTCTAGAAGCAATCCAGCAAAGACCTTTGCTTCTAAGAATGTTCTGCGGAAAATTGACGGTGAGGTAGTGCCAAAAACGTTGTGGATGAAACGGGCGCTCGTCTCTGAAAACAAAAGATGAAATTCCATATTCTTCGGTTTCAGGCGTATGAATTCCTTCCAATTCCCGCATCCAACCCGCAGAAGATTCCGCTTCTTCGTAGTTGAATAAATGCGTATTTAGTAGCTCACTTGCCGGTACTTTTCCAAGAATTGAAGTGATTATTTTAGCCACAGGATTCAGTTTTGTGATTGAGGCTTTTAATAATGTTAATTCGTTTGCAGTAACTAAGTCGGTTTTATTTAAAATAATAACATTGGCAAATTCAATTTGATCTACGAGCAGGTTAACAATGGTCCGATTATCATTTTCAATATCGGATGCTTTTCTATCTTGTAAGGTTTGTGCTGAACCAAAGTCTTTGAAGAAGTTGAACGCATCTACTACAGTCACCATAGTATCGATGTAGCTAAATTGAGACAAATCAATATTTTCCTCTTCATTAACAAACGAAAATGTTTGTGCCACGGGAATAGGTTCACTTATGCCTGAGCTCTCAATTAACAGATAATCAAAGCGATTTTCTTTGGCTAATTTTTTAACCTCAAGCATCAAATCTTCGCGCAGCGTACAACAAATACAGCCGTTACTCATTTCAACCAACCGTTCTTCGGTACGTGACAAGGTGTTTTCAGCTTTTACTAAATTGGCATCAATATTTACTTCGCTCATATCATTGACAATTACAGCTACTTTCAAGCCTTCTTTATTGTGAAGAATGTGATTGAGTAAAGTGGTTTTTCCCGCTCCAAGGAAACCAGATAATACAGTTACTGGTAATTTTTTCATAAGTGCTTTTTTTTATGATTTTTATAATTCATAAGATGACCCATTATCATCCCGATACCTCCCAGCAGAATTAAACTAGTGTGGTAGTCCAAAAAGATTTCGATCACTACGCCCAAAAGGATCAGTGTTATAGAAACTAAAAGCAACATAATAACACCTAATTTAGCCGTTTTGATAATCCGTATGACAGCCCAAAGCCCTATAAGAACAAATAGTAAATCGATGTAGGGATTGTGAATCAATCCTATAGGCAGTATAGTCAGTAAAGGGAAAAGTAAACAATGAACTAGGCACAAACTGGCAGTTGAAATCCCTAAAATATCCATGTTAAACGATGTTGTTTTCTTCATTTCTCGTATATTTGCTTAATGCAATTGTTTTGCAAATATATAAATATATTTTATAATGCAACAATGTTGCGTTAATAATTTAAGCAAAGATGAAAGCCACTCGAAATACCACTGCTAAAACCACTATTTTAGAAATTATAAAAAATTCAGCAGTCGCTTTGTCGCATACTGAAATTCAGACTTTAAGCCATACTATTTGTGATCGTGTTACTATTTACAGGGTTTTAGATCGTTTAGTAAGAGAAGATATAATTCATAAAATTGTAAATTTAGACGGAACTATAAAATATGCGAGTTGCCATCACGCTCATAATGAAATAAAACATACCCACAATCACATTCATTTTAGTTGTGAGAAATGTCACTTAGTAACGTGCTTAGAGCATGTTGAGCCTACTTTTGATTTACCACCCAATTATCAAGTTAATGAAGTCAATTTTACGCTTTCTGGTTTGTGCCCGAACTGTTTATAAAAAGTAAAATTGTTTTAGACTAGACTAAAAAAATATTTTTGGTGTTCTTTTTTGTTTATATTTGTTGCTGAAGTTATGTTGCAATTTTAATTGTTAAATAATTTTAGCAACACAATTTATTTCTACATCGTTATAAGATGTAGGGAAAATATCCAAAATAATACTATGACCTTTTCAGAAGAAAATTATCTCAAGACCATATACCACCTTATGGCAGTGTCGGATGCTGATATTAGCACCAACGCCATTGCTGAAAAAATGGAAACAAAAGCATCATCTGTCACCGATATGCTTAAGAAACTTGCCGAAAAAGAGTTGGTTAACTACATAAAATACCAAGGGGTATCTCTTACCGAAAAAGGACAACTAGCAGCCAAAATGATTGTTAGAAAGCACCGTCTTTGGGAAACTTTTTTAGTCGAAAAACTAGATTTTTCATGGGATGAAGTACACGATCTTGCGGAACAACTGGAGCATATTAAATCAGAAAAACTAATCAATAAATTAGATGATTTTTTGGGAAATCCTACGGAGGATCCTCATGGAGATGCTATTCCCGATGCTAGTGGAAGAATTACAAAAACAGAAAAACAGCTACTTTCGGAAATGGAGAAAAACCGAGTAGGAATTTGTGTGGGAGTCAAAGACACTTCTTCTGATTTTCTAAAATATTTAGACAAGCAAGAAATCGCTTTGGGTTCCCAAATTGAAATTATAGAAAAGGAAAGTTTTGATTCCTCTTTTAGAATTCGGGTAGAGACCAAAGAAATAACGATTTCATATAAAATAGCCAGTAATTTATATATCAAGTAATTATGTATCAATCAATAGTTGATTATTTCACGAGTATCGACCCAATTTTAGCCGCTTTGTATGCGAGTTTATTCACTTGGTTTCTTACCGCTTTAGGGGCTTCTTTTGTTTTTATGTTTAAAACCATGAATAGAACCGTTCTCGATGGAATGCTCGGTTTTACCGGAGGCGTAATGGTTGCCGCAAGTTTCTGGAGTTTATTGGCCCCAGCCATAGAAATGACTGGTGGTGAAGGTTTTGAAAAAGTTATTCCCGCAGCTTTTGGATTTTTCCTTGGTGCGCTGTTCATTTTTGGCATAGACAAAGTATTGCCGCACCTTCATATCAATTTTAAAGTTTCAGAAGGTGTTAAATCACCTTGGCAACGCACCACATTGTTAGTTTCGGCTATTACACTGCACAATATTCCAGAAGGATTGGCTGTTGGAGTTCTTTTTGGAGGTGTCGCTGCTGGAATTCCTGAAGCTTCTATCGCAGGAGCCGTCACTTTAGCGATTGGAATAGGAATTCAGAATTTTCCCGAAGGGATTGCTGTCGCTATGCCGCTGCGACGTATGGGTATGAGTAGGTGGAAAAGCTTTATGTACGGACAATCTTCCGCATTGGTAGAACCAGTTGCGGCGGTTTTAGGGGCTTTTGCAGTTACATTTTTTACGCCAATCTTGCCGTATGCCTTAGCTTTTGCCGCAGGAGCCATGATTTTTGTAGTAGTTGAAGAAGTAATACCAGAAACACAACAAGATAAAAACACAGATATTGCCACGCTTGGATTCGTTGGTGGGTTTATTGTGATGATGGTGTTGGATGTGGCTTTAGGCTAGGAATCTTTTTTTATTAAGATTTTCAGGCAAATAAAGCGTAGTTTTATATTTCAAAAATAGCCTATGAAAAAGTCAATACTATTCTTTTTTATCCTTATCGGTACTTTTGCTTTGGCGCAAAGCCCAAAAGATCAAAAGATAAAATATGTAACTATAGATCAAAAAGTATGTTCCAATCTAAAGGGTTTTCAATTAGTTTTAAAATCGATTGTTGCTGATTCCCGCTGTCCTGACGGCGTAACTTGCATTTGGGCCGGAGAAGTAACCGCTGTCGTTTCGGTGTATAAAGATTCAAAATTAATTGAAGATGCAACGTTGCTATTCGCAATGAAAAATGAAAAAGAAAATAAAGAGTGGTTTGCTAAGTACTTACCAAGGAAGCAGAAGAAGATAAAAACCATGCAGGTGTTGCCGTATCCAAAAGAAGGAAAGAAAATTGATTCCAATGAATATTGCCTAAAAATTGGCTATTATAAACAGGATTAACTGCAACCACAATCGCCACTTCCACAATTTTTGTCCGACTTTTTCTTTTTGAAAAAGAATTTTTTAATTAGAAAAGCGAGTGCGACGGCTAGTGCGGCAAAGGCTAAAATTTCTTGAATATCCATACTGTAAAAATAAGAAAAAGCAACCGATACCGGTTGCTTTTTTGAGTTAAACTAATGACAATTTTTTACAATTGTGCCATAATTCCAAAGTTGATTCCAAAAGGTTGCCCTGGTCTTAAGCCTGCAGGAACTCTAGAAACTGCATATTCCTTATCTAACAAATTGATTATATTTCCCATTAAGCTAATGTGCTCGTTAAGATTATATTTTGCCGAGAAATCTATAATGAAATTCGAAGCCACTCTGTTATTTGCTGGAATAGTTCCAGTACCAGCTTCTGTTCTGAAAGCATCTACGTATTTTCCGCTAAGGGCAAAATTAAATTTTTCAGTTTCAAATGCTGTTGTGATAGCCAATTGATTTTTAGCAATGTATGGGATTTCATCCCCACTTTCTACATTTCCCCAAATTGTGCTGTTGAAATTGTTTTTCAACTCTGTATCCGTTAAAGTGTAGGAAACAGTCACTGGTAATTTAAATCCTTTTTCTAGGTTGTCTATAATATTATAGGTTGCTAGTAATTCAATTCCTTTTACAATTGCTGCACCCGCATTAAATAAATCACCAGTTCCAGCGCCTCCTCCTGACATCGAATCAGATCCTTGCAGATTTGAAAAATTATTATAGTATCCTATGATCTCTCCTTGTAAAGAATTCTTGTGGAAACGGAAACCCAATTCTGTATTTAAACTGTTTTCGGCATCTTCTCCTGCAGATACACCAGGTGGCGAAAAACCTTTGTGAACACTAGTAAATAAGTTGTAATCATCATTTATTTTGTACAAAATTCCCATTCCTGGAATCCATACATTGATGTTGTTATTGGCTTTTGCCAAGGTAGTCCCAACTCTATTAATATCATTTGTACCATAATTCAGTGAATTTAATTTGATATCTTCATAACGAATTCCTGGAGTAAAAGTAAATCGATCAATGTTCAAATTATAAAGTACATGTGCTGCAATAGCTTCTGCCTTTGTAATTCTATTTGCATCAGTTCCTGGAGTTCCGGTACTAGTTCTGTTCATTACTCCGTTTTGGATAGCGTACCCATCTACCCATTGAAAACGATCTTCGTAATCCTCATGGTAGCGAATACCAAAATCAATATCATGTTTTGCTTTTCCAGTTTCAAAAGTGTAGTTCCCAACGGTTTGAATCCCTTTAGCTTCATACTTACGGTTGTTTGCCTTCACTAACAAGGCGTTGTCAATGGTATTGTCAGCTCCAGTTACGGCTTGATATTCCGCATTGTATTTTGCAGGATTGGTCAGGATATTATTGATGCTCACCTTTGATGACCCTAGTTTTAAAGCGTCTAATTTATACCAGTTTCTTGCGAATTCGTTTTGATACGCTTTTGTGGTTATGCTAAAGTTTTTAGTAGGTCTTATGAAGTGCGTCAGCATGATTTGACGGTGTTCTGTATCGATAAAATCTTCGTTTGAACCTACATATCTTCTGTAGGCATTTTTAGCATAATCTTCATCGGTCAAACCAAGGTAGGTTTCGTTTGCCAAGTCTTCACTGTATTGAACTTTAGCGGTCAAAGACTGATATACTTTAGCATCAGCATCAGTATTAATTCTGAATTTTGCCACGTAATCATTGGCCTGAAAACCTGTATTTCGGGAACTATTGTCAATTTTTTTAAACCCATCTGAATTTCGGTTGTTGTATTCTAATACGTAACCAAAATTTTTATGTTCATCACCAATATTTATGTAGGTCTTTTTAGTATTAAAACTTCCTATGCTTGCGATGACACGTCCAGAAAAACGGTTAGGAATTTGGGTTGAAACCATATTGATAGCGCCACCTGTAGTATAAGGACCGTATTGAATCTGGCTTCCCCCTTTTAATATCTCAAAGGATTGCATTCTGCTAACGGTTGGGAAATAATACGCTGCTGGAGCAGCATAAGGTGCTGGAGCAATAAGAATTCCATCTTCCATTAAAGTGATTTTCTCGCTTCTATTAGGGCTAGTACCTCTCATTCCTATGTTGGGTCGCAATCCAAAACCGTCTTCTTCCTGAATCGTTATTCCGGGCACTGTTCTTAGAATTCGGGAAACGTCATCGTAGTTGAACGTTTTCAGTTCTTTTGGAGAAATAAAATAAGTCGAACCTGCTTTGTTTTTGGCATTGAATTTACTTCCTATAATGGCGTCGGTGGTAATGATAACTTCGTTTAAGCTTTTAATACTGTCTTTTTGTGTTTTCGAAAGTTGTTTTTGTTGTGCAAACACAACTGATGTAACTAGTAAAGAAGCTACGATTAAATTATTCTTCATTTTTTTATTTAGATTGATTCTACGGTGCAAATGTAAAACACAAATCTTATTTAGACAAATTAAAAATAATAAAAATAGATATTTAACGTTTGTTCACTAAGTTGAAAACAATCTGCGTTTGAATAATATTGGTTAGGTACTTATTAGCATAAAAAAAAGGAGTATAAACATTTGTTATACTCCTTTTTAATACTAAATGATTTTCAAACAATTTAGTGTCGATGGTTCACTTTTAGTCTTATAATTTTGCTCCAATAGAGATAAAGAATGTTCGCCCTTCACCAGGTAAAATACCAGGTCCAGGATACCCTCCAGCTCTTCTGGTGGTATATGCTTCATTTGTTAAATTATTAATTCCAGATCTAATATTGTAATTTTTAAGGAACTTATATTCAGCAGATAAGTCAAGCACTCGATAACCGTCTAGTAAACCAGTTACTCCATTTGCTGAAGGTGCTGTAGTATTATTAGCATCAGTATAAATCTTACCAGATGTTTTGTATTGAAGAGTGGATGAAAAATTATTTTTGCTCCAACTTATTCCAAAATTGTGTATGTATCGTGGCGCATTTTCTACTCTATTTCCAGAGAGATTTCTTTCCGAAATGACAACGTTTGGTGCAGTTCCAGTGGCGGAATTAATTTTGAAATCGGTATAGCGAGAGTCAATAAAACTAACAGTAGAGAAAATATCGATATTCCCAATAGTGTTTTCAATCTCTAAAAACCGTGTAACATTTAGGTTTACAAAACCTTCAATCCCTTTATTTACAGTTTCGCCCAAATTAGTTCTGTATAGGAAAGTGCCTTGGTTGGGGTCGTTGTTAACAAATTGTCTGACGCCACCAATTCTATTATTATAGCTCAGATAAAACAAACTAAAATCAAAATTCAGGTAATTTTTAATCGTACCTCTATAACCAAGATCTGCGTTGTAACCGCTAGCATCTTTTAGATTAGGATCGATTACATCCGTAACGGCAGGAGGGGTAATATCTGAGAATAATACGGGTCTGAAAGCTTGTGTAATATTCCCATATATATTAGTTTTACCTATTTTGTATTCCATTCCAAGCCCAAATAATGGTTGGTTGCGGGTAATTTTGTTATTTTGAAATGGAATATCATTTCCAGAGCTGATCCCAAATCTTCCATTTCCAGTTGAGCTAATATACTCATAACGAACACCAGGTATGACACTAAAATTATCGGTCAATTTGAACTGATTTTCGGCAAATAAGGCAATGTTTTCCGTGTTAAAGTTTAAATCCCGTGGATATTTACTTAAAGTCTCTAAATTAAAATCAGAACGTGTTGTTCCTGTACCTTCTTGCTGTCTTCGAGTATTAGCTTTGTAATAGCGTACTCCAAAAGCTAAGTTGTTTATGTTTTTACCAATGGTATAGCTGAAGATATTTCGGTTTTCGATACCAAAATTTTTGTAAAAATCGCGATCTACTCTTCTATTAGCGTAATCGTTAGTAGACGGTTTAATGGCGTCAGCAATATTAGGTGTGGCAGTGAAACCGACACTATTTCTTTCTCCAATTAATCCAAATAGCTTAGTATTAGAGGTGAGCTTATTAGATATTTTGGTGTCAAAGTTTAGAGAAAATAAGTTCCATGGCGTACCAAGCCAGTTTCTTTCTCGTAATGATTGTCTTGGATTGTCTTTGAATTGTTGATCAGTTAAGCCACCAGCTTGCTGCATTTTGTAATCCATACTAGTATATTCTGCGGACAGTTTAGTATCTTTCGTAAAAGCATATTCCATAAACAGATGCGAATTTCTTACCTTATATTTGCTATTTTCTCTCCAGCCGTCAGCACTTCTAGAATGATTGTAAGCATAGTAAGAAAATTTATTTATTTTTCCGCCAATAGCATTATAGCTACTCATCAAGTTATAACTGCCTAACGTGTTTTGAGTCTCAAAAGTGAAGGCCTTTTTTTGTTCGCGCTTTAGTACATAGTTTATCATTCCACCAAATTGTGGTCCAAATTGTAAAGAAGCACCACCACGAACCAATTCAATAGTTTCAACTGCTTCCAATGGCGGATTGTAATAAGCTTCAGGATATCCAAAAACGTCAGATGAAATATCATAACCATTCTGTCTGGTGTTTAATTCCCAACTTCTATTTGGACTTAACCCACGAACACCAATGTTGATTTGAATTCCGGAACCATCATTTTCCCATACAGTGACGCCGGGAACTCTAGAGAAAACTTCGCGTGCATTATTAGTGGTTAAATTAGCAGTGAAACTAGATAGTTTTAAGACTTCATTTTTTTTGCCAGAAAAAAGTACGGTACCCTTTATTTCAGGTTGTCTTTCAGGGCTTTGTTGTAGTGGCGTTATAGCGACATTTTGTAAATTTATGACAGCTGCATTCAAATTTTTAATACTGTCTTTTTGGGTTTGTGAAAGCTCTTTTTCTTGTGCAAACACAACGGTTGTAACTAATAAAAAAGCTACGATTAAATTATTCCTCATTTTTATTTAGATTGATTCTACGGTGCAAAAGTAAAACACAAATCTTATTTAGACAAATTAAAAATAGTGAAATTATTAAATTTAACGTTTGTGGACCGGTTAGCCGTCCGGCTAGGGATCAATTATTTCAAAATCTGATAGGCGATGAGAGCGACTACATAAGCAAAACCCGACATGAAAATTAATTGTCCTACAGGCCATTTCCAAGAATTGGTTTCTTTTTTAGTGATGGCAAGTGTACTGGCACATTGCAGGGCAAAGGCATAAAACAACAACAAGGATATTCCTGATGCGAAATTGAAAATTTTCTCTCCAGTAACTGGATTGACCTCGGCAGCCATTTTATTTTTTATTGTTACCTCATTATCACTTCCTCCCACGCTGTAGATTGTAGCTAATGTGCCTACAAAAACCTCTCTGGCGGCAAAGGAGCTTATGATTGCAATTCCTATTTTCCAATCGTATCCAAGCGGCGAAATAGCAGGTTCGATTGCTTTTCCCATGATACCAATGTATGAGTTTTCTAACTTTTGCGAAGCGACAGCATTTTCAAAATCAGCTGGTGGCAGTGGCTTGTTTTGGTTGTTTTCAATAACAATTTTTTCTGCATTGTCAAATTTCGCACCAGGGCCATAAGAAGCTAGAAACCATAATACGATAGAGATGGCAAGTATAATTTTTCCTGCACCATAAATGAACGCTTTGGTTTTTTCTATCACATTGATTCCAACATTCTTGAAAAGCGGTAATTTATAATTTGGCATTTCAACTACAAAGTAGGTTTTTCCTTTGATTTTCAGAATTTTATTTAAAATGTAAGCGGAAAAAATAGCCATTCCAAAACCTAGTAAATACAACAACATCAAAGTCATTCCTTGCATGTTCAAAAATCCAAAAACACGAGTATCAGGAATTACTAATGCAATAATAATGGCGTAAACGGGTAATCTAGCAGAACAGGTAGTAAAAGGAGTTACTAAAATAGTAATTAAACGTTCTTTCCAGTTTTCAATATTTCGGGTCGCCATTATCGCTGGAATAGCGCAGGCTGTGCCAGAAATAAGCGGGACAACACTTTTACCAGATAAACCAAATTTCCGCATGATTTTATCCATTAGGAAAACCACTCGACTCATATAGCCGCTTTCTTCTAGTATCGAAATAAACATAAACAAGAAGGCAATTTGCGGAATGAATATCAAAATACCTCCAATTCCAGGGATGATTCCCTGCGAAATTAAGTTGGTTAAAACACCGGCTGGCAATTCTTCGGCAGCAAGCGTGCTCAAAGAAGCAAAAGATGCATCGATGAAGTCCATTGGAATTTTAGACCATTCAAAAATAGATTGGAAAATAACAAATAAGATTAGAAAAAAGATCACGTATCCCCAAACTTTGTGTGTAAGTACACGATCTAATCTGCTGCGGTAATCTCTAGCAACGGAAGCATCAATTTTCAATCCTTCTTTTAGAACATCATTGATAAATTGATAGCGTTTTATAGTTTCTTTTTGCTGGAGTCGCTTTAAATCGGAATGCGATTTAGTAAAAGAACTTCTAATTTCATTTCGTTCTAAATTCAGGAAGTTGACGTCCTGTGTAATAACCAACCACAACTTGTAAAGCAGTTGATTAGGAAATGCTTTGCGCAAGCTATTGAAGTAATCTGGGTCGATTACGGAGGCATTCAAGCAAGGTTCAGTTGAAATGGTGCGGTAACTGATAATCAATTTTTTCAATTCGTCAATTCCGTATCCTTTTCTGGAACTAATTAGCGCAATCTTGGTTTTTAGATGATCTTCCAGATACGGAATATCCAGTGTAATCCCTTTGAACTTCATTCTATCTGCCATATTGATGACTAGGATAGTTGGAATTTCGAGGTCTTTTATTTGGGTAAAAAGTAATAAATTCCGTTTTAAATTTTCCACATCGGTAACAACAAGTGCTACATCTGGATACAATTTGTCATTTTTGTTGAGCAATAATTCAATGACTACATTTTCATCAATCGAACTGGCGTTTAAGCTGTATGTTCCAGGTAAATCTAGAATATTCGCCTTAATATTAGTAGGTAATTTGCAAAAACCAATCTTTTTTTCAACCGTAATTCCAGGATAATTCCCCACTTGTTGATTCAGCCCAGTCAGCTGATTAAAAACAGAAGTTTTACCCACATTAGGATTTCCAATTAAAGCGACGTTGATGTTTTGTTTGCTTACCATAAGTTGGTTTTTATAATGTCAACTTCAATTTCTTTTGCAGTTTCTACCCGAATGGCCACATGTGATCCATTAATGTTCAAGTACAAAGGATCTCCAAAAGGAGCAATTTGAAGTAATTCTACTAGATTGCCAGGCAAGCATCCCATTTCCAATAATTTTAAAGGAACGGCATCGATGTCAAAGTCTTTTATAATGGCTTTTTCACCTTTTTTGAGAGAATGGATCGTTGTTTGCAAAACTTATTTAGATTGAATTAAGATTGCAAAAATACACATTTTAAAACAAACACAAATGATATATGTCACATTTATATGGTAATTAAAGCAATTGAATCCAGCTTAAAATAAAGGGGTTGTCTTCGCGAAACCCGAGTTTAAGGATAGGTATTGTAGTAATAGGCTATTCGTTACTCAAAAAAGTAATGTCCTCAATTAAACGTTTCATATCCTCTTTGTTTGTTCCGTCATAAAAACCACGAACTCTCCTTTTGGTATCTACTAAAACAAAGTTTTCGGTGTGAACCATATCGTACAGTTCGCTCGGTTTTCCCAGTTTTACAGCTAAATAAGATTTCCTAGCCATAGTGTAAATTTCTTTTTTATCGCCAGTTACTAAGTTCCATTGGGATGCATCAACCTTATACTTTTTGGCGTAAGCCTGCAAAACTGGAACGCTATCCGTTTCCGGAAAAACAGTATGTGAAAGTAATTTTACTTTTGGATTATGGGCAAAAGCGGTTTGAATTTCAGACAAATTAGTCGTCATTTTGGGACAAATCGATCCGCAAGTGGTAAAGAAAAAATCAGCTACATATATTTTTCCTTCATAATCTTTTTGGGTAATGGTTTTTCCATTTTGATTGATAAAGGAAAAATCAGCAATAGTGTGGTACTTGCTTTTGTACTGAACCGTACTATCTACTAATTCCGGATTTACATCTGCGGGATTATAAATGGGAAGTGTTTTTTTTGGCTTTAAAGCCGAATAAAATAAGGTCAAAACAATGATTGAAAAAACAATAAAAACGCCTAAAAAAAGACGGTATTTTTTTAAAAACTCGGACATGGTACTATTTTGATGCAAAAATACGAAAACGGGATATATTTTTAATTCAAATTAACACAATCTTATTCTGTATAAAGTACATAACTAATCGCTTTTTTATTAATAGCTTTGTGAGGATAACTAAATAACTTAAAATAATGAAGAAAATAAGTAATAAACAGTTACTTTTTGTGATTCCCGCAATCATGGGTTTTGCAGTAAGTGAAGCTCAGACCACGCCAGCTACTAAAGAACCGGGAATTAATGTAATGAACATTGATAAAAAGGTGAAGCCAAGCGATGACTTTTTTAGATATGTAAACGGGACGTGGTTGGACAAAACTGAAATCCCAAGTGATCGAACTTCATGGGGAAGTTTCAACGAATTATTGAAAAAAACGGATAAAGATGCAATGGATATCTTGAAAGAAGCATCTAGAAACCCAATCTATAAGTCCACTACAGATCAAGGAAAAGCAATCAATCTTTTCAAATCAATTTTAGATACGGTTGCCAGAGACAAGCAGGGAATTAATCCTTTGAAACCGTATTTGGCTAAAATTGACGCCATCAAAAATACCAAAGATTTGCAAAAAGTCTTAAGCGAAATGGAACCAGTCGGCGGTATTGGTTTTTTTGGAATTTATGTTGGAGCAGATGATAAGAACAGCAGTAAAAATTCGCTTTATGTAGGTACAGGATCATTAGGATTACCGGATAAGGATTACTATTCAGCGGATGATAAAGATTCGAAAGAGAAACGCGAAAAATACGAATTGCATGTGGCCAAAATGCTGCAATTCATTGGTGAAAACCCAACAAAAGCGAAGGAAAGTGCTCGTAAAATTGTAGCGTTGGAAACGGCAATGTCACAACCAAGATTGGATCGTGTGGAACAAAGGGACGGCAGATTACAATACAATCCAATGACCATTGCAGATTTGCAAAAAATAACACCAGCGCTGGATTGGAAGCAATATTTTACAAGTATTGGTTTCACGAAGCTAGATACGGTGATTGTAAGTGAGCCGCGATATATGAAAGCTTTGCAGACTATTTTGGCACAAAATAAAGTAGAGGATTGGAAAGCATACATGAAGTGGACGTTGCTGCGGGGAGCATCTAGTCAGTTGTCATCTAACATAGAAGTGGCTAATTTTGATTTTTATGGAAAAACATTAACCGGAGCCATCAAGCAAAGACCGCGTGAGGACCGTGCTTTACAAACCGTAAATGGTACTATTGGAGAAGCTTTAGGAAAATTATATGTAGAGAAAATGTTTCCGGCTGAAGCCAAAGTAAAAGCGGAAAAAATGATCAAAAATGTAGTTTTGGCTTACCAAAATAGGATAAATGATTTGTCTTGGATGTCAGCGGAAACGAAAGTGAAAGCCGTGGAGAAGCTAAATAAAATTGCCATTAAAATTGGATATCCGGATAAGTGGAAAGACTATTCTGCTCTGAAAATTGCTAGTACAGAGGAGGGTGGAAGCTATTTTGAAAATGTAAAAAATCTTTCTCGTTGGTCCTTCAAAGAAGACTTGAACAAACTGTACAAACCAGTAGATAAAACAGAATGGGGAATGTCACCGCAAACGGTAAATGCATATTACAATCCCTCGTACAATGAAATTGTTTTCCCAGCCGCTATTTTACAACCACCATTTTACAATTATCAGGCGGATGAAGCAGTAAATTATGGGGGAATTGGTGCTGTCATTGGACATGAGATTTCTCATGGATTTGACGATTCTGGTGCGCGCTACAATGCAGATGGAAATCTTGTTGACTGGTGGACTGCCGAGGATTTAAAACAATTTACAACTTTAGGAACCGCTTTGGCAGACCAGTACAGTGCCCTAGAACCACTACCTGGAATTCATGTTGATGGGAAATTTACTTTGGGAGAAAATATAGGGGATTTAGGTGGTGTTAATGCGGCTTATGATGGTTTACAAATGTATTTAAAAGCTAACGGAACGCCAGAATTAATTGATGGTTACACTCCAGAACAACGGTTCTTTATTTCTTGGGCAACGGTTTGGCGTACTAAAATGCGTGATGAAGCGATAAAAAACCAAGTAAAGACGGATCCACACTCTCCTGGAATGTACAGGGCGTATGTACCTGTGCAAAACGTAGATGCCTTTTATGATGCTTTTGACGTAAAATCAGGTGATGGAATGTACATTCAACCAGACAAACGAGTGAAAATTTGGTAGTATTGTCAATTAGATTAAAAAAAATCCCATTTGCTCTAAATGTTCGAGCAAATGGGATTTTTTATGTCCATTAATCAATAGTTGAACAACAAAATTTAACAAAAACTTTAATAATTTATTGATAGCTTTGCGAGGTTAACTAAAAAACTAAAAAAAATGAAGAAAAACAGCAATAAGCGACTGCTTTTTGTGATTCCCGCAATCATGGGTTTCGCGGTGAGTCAAGCGCAAACTACTCCTGCAGCTAAGGAACCAGGTATCAATGTAAATTACATGGATAAAAAGGTAAAACCAAGTAATGATTTCTTCCGTTATGTAAATGGAACTTGGTTGGATAATACAGCAATTCCAGCAGACAGAACCCGTTGGGGTAGCTTTGATGAATTACGTCAAAGAACTGATGCGGATGCATTGGCAATTTTAAAAGAAGCCACAACAAATCCAAGCTACAAATCGAATACCGATCAAGGTAAAGCAATTAACTTGTACAAATCGATATTAGATACTGTAGGAAGAAATAAGATGGGTATTGCTCCCTTGAAACCCTATCTTAAGAAAATTGACGCGGTTAAAAACGCTAAAGATTTAGAAGCCTTATTAATTGAAATGGAACCTATTGGAGGCATCGGATTTATGGGTGCTGGCGTAGGAACAGATGCGAAGAACAGCAGTAGAAACGTGATTAATTTAGGCCCTGGCGGCGTAGGTTTACCAGACAGAGATTATTATGTTTCTGATGATGCCGATTCCAAAGAGAAACGGGCAAAGTATGTTTTGCACGTGGCTAAAATGTTGCAATATCTGGGCGATAACCCAGCCGTTGCTAAAGTAAACGCAGAGAAAATTCTAGCTCTTGAAACTGCAATGTCGAAACCAAGGTTAGACAGAGTTGAGCGCAGAGACCGTCGTAAGTCATACAATCCTATGACATTGAGTGAGTTGAGTAAATTAACTCCGTCAATCAATTGGAATAATTATTTCACAAAAATTGGCCTGACAAAAGTAGATACCGTAATTGTATCGCAACCCAAATACATGACGGCGCTAGAAACTATTTTCAAAGAAAATAAAGTAGAAGACTGGAAAGCCTACATGCGTTGGAGTTTATTAAATAGAGCTTCTAGTCAACTGTCTACTGAGATTGAAAATGCCAACTGGGAGTTTTACGGAAGAACATTAACCGGTGCAGTAAGTCAAAGACCACGTGACGAAAGAGCCTTGCAAACGATCAACGGAACGGTTGGAGAAGCGTTAGGTAAATTATATGTGGAGAAAAAATTTCCGGCTGAAGCCAAAGCCAAAGCGGAGAAAATGATCAAGAACATCTTCTTAGCTTTCGAAAACAGAATCAATAATTTGTCTTGGATGTCTGCAGAAACAAAAGTAAGCGCGCTTGCTAAACTGCACAAATCAAGAATTAAAATTGGATATCCTGACAAATGGAAAGATTATTCAGCCTTGACAATAAAAAGTCCAGAAGAAGGTGGAACCTATTTTGAGAACTCAAAAAGTATGGCTTTATGGCGTTTTAATGAAAACATAGCCGAATTAAACAAGCCAGTTGATAAAGAAAAATGGGGAATGTCACCACAAACGGTGAACGCGTATTACAATCCATCCAACAATGAAATTGTATTTCCAGCGGCTATTTTGCAACCGCCTTTTTACAATTACCAAGCAGATGAAGCCGTAAATTATGGTGGAATCGGTGGGGTTATTGGTCATGAAATATCTCATGGTTTTGATGATTCAGGATCACGATACAATGCAGAAGGCAATTTAGTAGACTGGTGGACGGCTGATGATTTGAAACAATTCTCCGCTTTGACTGGAGCATTGGCTGCTCAATACAGCGCTTTGGAACCAATACCTGGAACTTTCGTAGATGGTAAATTTACGTTAGGTGAAAATATTGGTGATTTAGGTGGAGTAAACGCGGCTTACGATGGTTTACAATTGTACTTGAAAGAAAATGGTAATCCCGGATTAATTGATGGCTATACTCCAGAACAACGTTTCTTTATTTCTTGGTCGACTATCTGGCGTTCGAAAATGCGTGATGAAGCGTTGAAAAACCAAGTAAAAACGGATCCGCACTCTCCTGGAATGTATCGTGCTTATGTTCCTTTGCAAAATATAGATACGTTCTATAAAGCATTCGATATCAAAGCAAATGATGGCATGTATATCGCACCAGAAAAAAGAGTTAGAATCTGGTAATACAATTTAATACTTTTGAAGAATCCCATTTGTTGCGACAAATGGGATTTTTTTTTAGAGCTTTTCAGTACTTGTTTTTCGTTGTTTTCTCAACGAAACATTAACCATATACAATCCAAACAAAGTAACGCTTCCTCCTATTGCAATAGCCACATTTAGGGTTTCTCCAAAAATTAAAGCGCCTAACAAAACGGCAACAATTGGATTAATATAAGAATAAACAGTGCTGACGGCTGCAGGAAGATTTTGAAGAACATAAATAAAAGCGATGAAGGTAAGAATAGAACCAAAGAGTACTAAGTACGCAATCGACCACCACGAAATCGCTGGAATTTCGCTTAAAGGTACAGATATTCCAGTGGCGCCAGTATACGCAAAAATCAAAATACTAGACAAGAACATTTGTAAACCCAAACTAAAATAGGGATTAAAAGTGGCTGCTTTATTCTTGGTGTATAAAGTTCCAAATGCCCAAGTTAAAGTAGAGATTAACGAAATTATAATTCCAAATCTGAAACTTGGAATTAAAAAGTCACTTAAATGGTCGTAAAAAATGACACAAACACCGCCAAAGCTGATAATCAAACCTACAACGGATAATTTGGACAAACGCTCTCCTCTAAAAAAAGTGATAATAACAATCCACAAAGGAACAATCGCTGCTATGATGGCGCCAAGACCGCTGCTTATGTATTTAACTCCCCAAGTACTTAATCCGTTACTTAATACAAAATTAAGGATGCTTAAAATGATGATCGTTTTCCACTGCTTTCCTTTTGGCCAAGGCGCTTTTTTAAATAGAAAATAGGAAATGTAAAGGAAACCGCCAAGAAACTGTCTAATGGCTACAAGTTGCAAGGCAGGCATGTGTTTTACTCCTTCTTTGGAAGCAATCCAGGTGGTGCCCCAAAAAAAACTAACCCAGCACAAAGCCAACATAGGTAATCCAATATCGCTAACTTTCGACGAAACAACATTCTTAATTTTAGTTCTCACGTTACAAATTTGGTTTCGCAAAAGTATACTTTAAAACCGTTTCTACGCGATCACCCAAAATTATTTTTCCAACTGAATTAGTTGAAGAAATAAACTTTGGCAGGGCCAAATTCAAATCAACAGCCTTTTGTGTATAATACTGCTCACGTGAGGGATGAAAGGGCGCCACCGCATTAAAAGTTTCATTCCAAGCATGCGTACTTATAATTTTTTGAATGATACCAATGCAATCTTCTTGATGGATTAAATTTATAGGCGCATCAGGCTGGTCTAAATTTTCGCGCCCAGCCAGAAATTTTATGGGATGACGGTCATCGCCAATCAAACCACCAAAACGCAATACTGTAGTTTTAAAATGGCTGTTGTTTTGTAAAAGTTGTTCTGTTTGCAGTAATTGCTTGCCGCTTTCCGTATCTGGTTGAGGTACTGTTTCTTCTGAAACAAGAGCAGCAGCATCATTATAAACAGAAGTAGAACTTATAAAAAGTACTTTTGTAACAACTGATTTTTCTATAAACGGAATTATATTCCTAATCTTGGAAACAAAATTCTCGTTCTCTGAACCACGAAGTTTTGGGGGAATATCTATAATCAGAATTTTAGAATTTTCTAGAAAAGCAGTCACGTTTCCAGTAGTTTCTTTTTCTGAAAGCGCAATCAAGAAAGGCATGATTCCTTGCTGTTCCAAAACTTTTAATTTATCCTCGGAGGTCGTTGATCCGCTTACTAAAAAGTTGTTTTGCAGTAAGGCTTTCGCCAAAGGCATGCCCAACCAACCGCAACCCAGAATACTAATTTTTGTCATTGTTACCTTTAATTATTGGATTGTTGAGCTGTCTTTTACAACTTTTAAAATAGGATTTACAGGCGTAGGATTTAAACGATTGTCCACAATTACCGTACTTGGCTTTATTTTTTGTCTAATAACCACGGCATCGTTTAAAACAAAAGGAGTAGGCATCATCCAGTTTTCTCTTTTAGTTATTTCAAATAATGGGTTTGACATTAAATCAAAAGAACTTTCTAGTAGCTCCATATCTACAATCGTTGAAGCATTACAACTAAATTGCATTTCCAAAGGGGCGTTTCCAACCACATAATAACTCAATAATTTTTTTCCTTTACGTTCATACAATGAATTTTTCTGTCCTAAGGTACTTACGCCATTTGCTTTGAAATTATGAATGGTCATTTTTTCATTGGCAAAAATATCATACCGATTGACATTTCGATTTGGAGAAATTCGTATTTTCAAAAACCTTTGATTGCCTACCAATCGGTCCTCTAGGAATTCGATAGTCGGTTTTTGAAGCTCTTTTTTAGGGGCATTTGCAGCGTATGTAAACCCAGAATTGTATTTGCTGAATAACGGAATTTCATTTAAAGAGGATGCTTCTTTAGACTTTTTGCCTAAGTAGCTTTTGGTCCAGGAATCCAGATTAGTGTCATAAGTAGCCCAACTGGCCTTGTCCGTGTCCGCATTATAGACGTATAATAAACTATTCGATTTCGCTTTACCAAATTCATAGCTGGATTCAGAATGTGCTTTCACAAAAAAGCCAATGGAAAGCACTAAAAATGCCAAAGCCCAGATTCCCTTTTTGGCGAAAGCCCCAAAAACGGGAAGCAATAATCCAAAGGTCAAAACGGTAAGAATAGCACTTCCAAACAATACTTTAAGGCCTAAACCAATTGGGAACATTTGGATAAAAGGCGCTATGATTAGTAACGCAGGAATACTTAAAAACAGATTTACTAGTTTATTCGATTTTTGAGTCACAATAAAAATACCAAAAACAGAGAGGCCAAAGAAAATGGGAATAATCAAAAATCCTGCACCTGGTAAAATAAAGGCGACAATTCCGTTGATGATTATCCAAAGGAACAATGGGGCTACAAAGTGATTGATGGTTACCCTTCGTTGTGAAAAAAAATGATAAAAAGCCATACTTATCGCTAAAGCAAGCAACACAAAAGCAGCAATATAAGCGTGCCCGTTATAGGTAAATCCGTTGAGTAAATCGTTGTACTGCGGATAGGCAAACCGTAATCCTTTCCATCCAAAAAAAGTTATAAGTCCGCTTAAAAGCAGGGAGCCAAAGAGAGGAATAAATCCTTTCCCAATTTCCCGTAAGGACAATATGCGTTTGGCTCTTCCTAAAAACAGTAGAAAAATAAATAAGACTAAGGCGAGCAGAACCATTGGCAAAACCCAGCTGAAGGGATAACTTATAAACGTGAAGGGAAGGGTAAAATAAACATAATCTTCGCTAGCTTGTGTGGCGTTTAAATTGGCATTCGAAAAATAATTTAACAGTGGCATCAAGTAAGAACCTTGATGTGCTAAGGTGTTTTTGTTTAAATGATTGATGTCGTCTTGTGCCGTATGATAATTAAAATGGTCATCTATAAAAGCGAAATTATAGCCTTGGATATTACCTTGTTCTCTAAACACGGTCAAGTCAGTATCGTTGGGTAGCATCTTGTAAATGCTGTACATCAGCGAGTTTGAGACTGGAAAAGTAGCCTTTGCCGCAGCGAACTCTTTGACTAATCCTGCATTTCCT
The DNA here is from genome assembly GCF_015751645.1 of Flavobacterium sp. CG_9.1. Taxonomy (NCBI): domain Bacteria; kingdom Pseudomonadati; phylum Bacteroidota; class Flavobacteriia; order Flavobacteriales; family Flavobacteriaceae; genus Flavobacterium; species Flavobacterium sp. CG_9.1. Next base: position 171,729 of record NZ_JADOVC010000003.1, on the reverse strand, counting down.
TTGTTGGTTTCCATCAGCATGTAACTTGGTCCAGAAGAACCACGTGCTTCAAAATTCAGAACTAAACCTATTTCCTTTGCCCATTGATGTTGCGTCACAAAGAGAGCAGCGCCATTTAACCCTAATTCTTCAGCATCCGAAAATAGAATAATGATGTCGTTTTTATGTGGAGTTTTATTGTACAAAAAGGCGCGAACACTTTCTAAAATGGTTGCAACACCTGAGCCAGCATCACTTGCGCCTGGTGAGTAGGAATGCGGAGCGCTATCATAATGGGAAAGTAATAATAAGGCTTTGGAATTATTGGAGCCTTTTATGCGAGCCAAAATATTTTTTGACTTTACCAGGTTTCCCCAATCACTTAACGTATATCCTCCCTGTATGGAAGTTTGTAATCCCAACTTCTTGAGCTCTCTAACGAGATAGTTGGCGACGACTTCGTGATTTTGTGAACCCACATAATGCGGTTTATTTGAAATGGCTGCTATTAGGTTGGTGGCCCTTTTAGTCGAAAAATCAGTAAGAGAACCTTCGTTGTCAGATGTCCATTGTGGCAGCATCGTAAAGAATAGCAGCCCCAGAATTAGGGAAATGAACAGAACGACGAAAATGGAGGAAAAATCTTTTTTCATTTTTGGTGGGGTAGATTTTGGAATTATAACATTAAATATCTTTTTTGACTAGCATATAGAAATCATTATCCAAAACCATGTACCCTTGATCGTAGAGAAAATAATATGTGTTCCCTGTTTTGGTTTGTAGGATATTTGTAAAAAACTGAAAATCAAATCCTTTACTAAAAAGTTTTGCTTTAGTAGTTTTTGATTTTCCATCAGTGTTAAGTTCAGATAGAATGCGGTAATTTTTGCGCAACTTATTGTTGATGTTGCGCATAAAATTAGTGCTGTCTTTATTTATTTTATTATTGTAGGCATTGCGGCAACCGTCGGTGCAAAACTTTTTGTCTTCGCGGCCTATAATTTTCTCTCCGCATTCTAAGCAGGTTTTCATGGATTTATTTTTTTGATGTCGTACAAATCAGTTCTGCGGTCTTTTAGAATTCGAACGCTTCCATGCTCATGAAGTTCTTTTAGTAAATCTAAATCTACATCTACGATCAGTGTCATCTCTGTATTTGGAGTAGCTTCGGCTTTGATTCCGTTGCTTGGAAAAGCAAAATCTGAAGGGGTAAACACAGCGGATTGTGCATATTGAATGTCCATATTGTTCACCTTTGGTAGATTCCCCACACAACCAGCTATGGCTACGTAACACTCATTTTCTATAGCTCTGGCTTGCGCGCAGTGTTTGACTCTGGTATAGGCATTTTGGGTGTCTGTCAAGAAGGGAACAAATAAAATATTCATACCCTCATCAGCCATTAATCTGGATAGTTCAGGAAATTCCACATCATAGCAAATCATAATACCTATTTTTCCGCAATCGGTGTCAAAAGTCTTGATTTGTGATCCACCCGTCATTCCCCAATGTTGTACTTCATTTGGAGTTACGTGAATTTTGGCATACATCTCTGATGTTCCATCTCTTTTGCATAGAAAACCTACATTGTATAACGTACCGTTTTCTAAATACGGCATGCTTCCTGTGATGATGTTGATATTATACGAAATGGCTAATTCTTGAAAGCGTTTGCGGATTGGTTCTGAATGTTTGGCTAGTTCTCGTATTGCTTCTGCCTCAGACAAATGGTTGTAATCGGCCATTAAAGGTGCGGCAAAAAGTTCTGGAAATAATGCAAAATCACTTCCGTAACCAGAAACGACATCAACAAAAAATTCACATTGTTCGAATAAAGCTTCCAGATTGTTCAATTGGCGCATTTGCCATTGAACCAACCCCAAGCGGATAACACTTTTTTCGAGGTTGATCAATTTGGGACTTTCATCATAATAAATGTTATTCCATTCTAGTAAAACCGCAAATTCCTTAGAGTCGGTATCGCCTTCTAGATAATTTTTCATTACCCTGATTACGTGGAAATCGTTACTCAACTGGAACGAAAGAACGGGATCATGTAATTCTTTTCTTTTTACTTTTTCAATATAATTCTTGGGAGTGAGTGTATCCGAATGTTGACCGTAATTAGGAATCCTTCCAGCAAAGACAATGGCGTTCAGATTCAGTTGTTCACATAATTCTTTTCGGGCGTCATATAATCGTCTTCCCAGACGTAGTCCTCTGTAATTAGGGTGAATAAAAACGTCTATACCATATAACACATCTGCTTTTGAATTGTGTGTCGAAAAAGTATATTTTCCAGTTATATCTGAATAATTATGATTTTTGTCGACTAAACTTTCATCAACAATTAGGGATAATGCAGAACCTACTACTTTTCCATCTACTAAAATTACTAACTGCCCTTCAGGGAAAATGCTTAATAATTTTTCTATATGGTGTTCTCTCCAGTAGGAACCAATCATTTCTGGATATGATTCTACCATAGATTTTTTTAGCTCTTTGTAGTCATCAATTTTCAGATTTCGTAATTCTACCTTGTTTATTTTGGCTTGCATAATAATGTGATTTTTAACAAATATAACTAAATTAATCCATTTACAAACGGTTACAAATAGTTACAACCGAAAGTAAATAGTTAGCAACCGAATAAAGATTTGAACCTGTTGCATCTTTGCCCTGTTGAATCGAAAGAACGTTTTAACAAAAAACTATAAACACTAATATATAAATTTACACGCCATGAAAAACAAAGTACAATTAATCGGAAGAGTAGGTCAAGATCCTGAAGTAAAAACTTTAGAAGGAGGAAAAAAATTAGCAACCGTTAGCATAGCCACAAATGATGTATACTATAAAGAGAACGGTGATAAAGTAGAACAAACCGAATGGCATCGGGTTACTGCTTGGGGGAAAACAGCTGATATCATTGAAAAATATGTGACTAAGGGAAAGGAAATTGGTATCGAAGGAAAACTAACCCACAGAAGTTATGATGATAAAAACGGCGAAAAACGCTATGTAACTGAAATCGTTGCCAATGAGGTGTTGCTTTTAGGAAAATAGATTATATTTAAAAGGCACGAATTTCTGTATTAGAAGTTCGTGCTTTTTTTTTGATCCATTAGCGGTATGAAATGTTTTTTAAAAAATATCTTTTGCCACTCTATAGGTATTGGCGTGCGCTTCAATAATCGTTTTTATATCAGGAGAGTAGCCACCACCCATAGAAACCTGTACAGGAATTTGATGTTTTGAGCAAAGTTCAAAAACCAGTTCATCTCTTTTTTTACAGCCTTCCACGGAGCAGCCTAGCTTTCCTAATTTATCCGTAGCTAGAATATCAACTCCTGCTAAATAAAAAATAAAATCGGGCTTTTGAGTCGCTATTAATTTCGGAATTACACTTGCAATGGTATGGAGGAATTCCTCATCCGTTGTCCCATCGTTGAAAGCAATATCTAAATCAGAGGTTTCTTTTTTGAAAGGATAATTGGTTTTACCATGCGTAGAAAAAGTAAATACATGCGGATTGTTCTGAAAAATGGTAGCCGTTCCATTGCCTTGATGCACGTCTAGGTCGATAATTAAAATTTTCTTAGCCAAGTTGTGGTCTAGTAAAAACTGAGCAGCAATGGCTTGATCATTGAGCAAACAAAAAGCTTCTCCATGAGTAGCATACGCATGATGTGTTCCACCTGCTATATTAAAAGACACTTTTGTATCAAATGATTTTTGAGCACCAGTGATAGTTCCTTGGGCGATTATTAGTTCGCGTTGCACTAGTTCTTTAGAAAGTGGAAATCCAATTTTTCTTGCTGCCTTTGCATTTAGGGTCATATGCAGCAAATCATTTACATAGTCTGGTTTGTGAATGGCTAAAACAGAATCTAAATCACATAGTTCAGGTTCAAAAAAATCAGATGGTGAAGCGGTTCCTTCGTACACTAATTGTTGTGGTAGCAATTCATATTTCAACATGGGAAAGCGATGCCCTTCTGGCAACGGATGCTGGTATATGGGATGAAAAGCTATTGGAAACATAAAAAAGATTATTTTATTAAAGTTCAATCTTCAACGCTGGTGTAAAAAAAACGAGGTGTATAGGCACTTTTAAAAGTTAGTTTGGTAGTGTTTTCAATCCTATTTTTTACTGATTCATCAACTCCTGGAAACAATCCACAAACTGACCTACATGGAAACCATCCATCAAAGCATGATGCACATGAACAGACATGGCCATGGTTCTTTTTCCATTATCAGCAATTTTCATTTTTCCAAAAGAGATTTTAGGACAGCTATCTGGAAATGTATAACTACGGGCATGTGATAACGAGCTAAAATCCAGCCAAGGAATCGCCGAAAAGTGAATGACATTATCATCGTCAAAGTTTCGGGTAAAAAGTCCTGTCGTGGTCTGTATTCGTTCTATTTCTTTGGTGCTACTTGCTGCGAAAACTGAAAAATCAGAATTGTATTCCATTAAAGAAAATCCAAAACTGCCATCTTCACGGCCAATGGTGGCCGAAGCATTAATTTGATCACAAACGTATATTTGATCATCAGCAATTCGATACCGAAATGATTCAATTGTGTTTACTGCTCTTAAAGTGTGGTATAAATAATAACTGAAAAAGGAGGTCTTTAAGATTTTTGCTGAAGCATAAGCTTTGGTACAATCAATTTCGACGGTAGCACCAAAAAAAGGTTCTTCAAATTGTTTAAAGAATTTAAAATGTTCTTTTCTGTTCCAATTTTCTAGGTCTAAAAGTGTTCTCAAAAGGATAGGATTTTAATTTTTTCAAAAGTACTTCTAATCTTCTTAAACCCGAAATTCATTTCAAGAACTTTTTATGTCTAAAAATATAAAATAGCATTTTACTAAAATATAAATTTAGTACAAAAAAAGCCCTAAAAGAAAATTCCTTTAGGGCTTTTTGTTGTACTAAAAAGTAAATTATTTCACTGTGAAAGTAACTCTTCTAACCAGTTTTCTAGCGCTTTCAGAATCTTTGTTTACTGAAGTATCTTCTCCAGCAGCAATTAGATTTAATCTTGATGCATCAATATTAGCTTTTACTAACGTGTTTTTAACATTTTTAGCTCTTGCATTAGATAATTTGTCATTGTAAGCTGATCTTCCTAATTCGTCAGCATGACCAATAATGTCCACTGAAGCGGAAGGATTGTTTCTCAAGTAGGTTAAGATAAAATCAGTTCCTTCTGTAGAAACATTAGTTGGAGTACTTTTGTTAAAGTCAAAATAAACAGCAACATAACCTCCATTGATTAAACTTTTAATTAGTTCGTTATCATAAACTACGGTACTGTCACCAGTTTTGCTAGCATAATTCTTTAAGATGTAAGCTTCAGTCTCGTCTGGAACATTATTATTGTTTTTATCAATTGATCTTCCTTTGGTATCAACCAGTGCTCCTTCGGGTGTATTTGCTTCTTGATCTAAATAATCAGCTACTCCATCTTTATCAGTGTCTAACATTGAAGTTTCAATGGCAGTAATTTTTTGTCTTAACTCTTCGATTTCATTCTCATTGTCAATCACCCAGTCCGCATGTTTTTCGTTTTTACCTAAATAAACCGTTAAACCTACGGTACCGTTAAAAAGGATTCCTTGAAAACCACGTGCTTCAGGAGTAAGGCTGGCTCCATCAAAAGCAGTTCCTTGGCTGAAATTAACAATCGTAGTAAAATCTCCGGTTAATGCCAGTCTGTTGCTTAGTTTAATTTGTCCAGTTACACCAGAAATAAAGTTACCCATCTTGTCTTGCATGTCATTGTCTTTATTTCTTAACTGTGCATAACCAAAACCAGTATGTGATAACAAACCAATTGATTTAGTCCAAGTCTCAAAGTTCAAAATTCTTCCTAAATTGGTAACGGCTTGTAAATTTGCTCTGTAATAATTCGTTTCGAAATCAATAGATTCTTTTTTTGCTTGGAAGCTATTGTATCCTACATCCGCTTTCAAACCAAATTTGTTGTTGAACATGTATCTAACGCCAAGATCTGCTACAAAAGCACTTGGTGTAGAAGTAAAATATCCGGGAGTCATTGGTTGCTGTGGTTTGTTGACACCGCCCGCAAATTCAATAGACCATTTGTTATAATCCATTTCACTACTTTTTACAGGTTCAGTTTGTGCACTCATTGTACTAATAGTTGCACCAAAAACTAGGCTAAGTATGATTCTTTTCATGTGGTAATTTTTTAATTTTTTGCAAAACTACAGCACAAAGTTGGATGATAAATTTTAAAGCGTAAATTATATAACGATTCGTTTTAATTCTATAAAAACAGACTGTTTAGTACGTTTTTATAGAAGTTTTTGTCAGATTTTTGATGATTTCAGTAGTTTTTTCACTTTCAGATCAATCGTATTTTTCTATTCAAAAACTAGTTGAACGAAAGATTTTATTCCAAAATGGGAATAATGAACAAGCGTATAAAATTTTTATCTCCTTCAGTTTTGCTATTGAAAATACTCATTCCAATCGTTTTAAAACGTCTGTGATTTTTTCTAAAGCACTAAAATTGGCATGAACGACCTTATGATCTATTTTTTCATGTGCCCAAGTGGTGTGAAACGGAATATGTACGGCGTGTCCGCCAATGGCTAAAACCGGTAAAACATCCGATTTTAAAGAATTTCCAATCATAAAAAATTCTGACGGCTCTATCTCTAGACGTTTAATCAAATCGGTGTAATCTACTTCTTGCTTGTCCGACATTACCTCAATGTGATGAAAGTAATGCCCTAAACCAGAATTGTGTAATTTTCTTCGTTGGTCTAATAAATCACCTTTGGTGGCCACCACTAATTTATATTTTCCGTGTAAAGCATCTAGAGTTTCTTCAACACCGTCTAATAATACAATTGGCTTCTCTAATAATTCCTTTCCATATTGGATGATTTTAGCGATCATTTCAATTGGCAACGTATGATTAGAAATGGACATTGCTGCTTCAATCATGGAAAGAATATACCCTTTGATTCCGTAACCGTATAATCGTAAATTATCAATTTCGACCTTAAAAAGTTCTTTAGAGATCCCTTGATTGGACAGGTAATCGCTCATTAAACTGCAGAATTTTTCTTCGGTTTCAGCAAAGTACGTTTCATTTATAAATAGAGTGTCGTCCGCATCAAAAGCGATTACTTTTATATTTTTCATATTATTTTTTTAGAATTAAAGAGGAATGTTCTTTGTGTTTTTTACTATTTTTTTTATCAAAAGGGTTTTTAGTGTAAAAGGTAATTCGGATACCCAACAGCAAAATAAGACCACCAATAATCATATTTAAGCTGATTTTTTCATCCAGAAATACCCATGCCAATAGCGAGGTGATAACTGCTTGGCCTAACAAACTTAGCGAAACTCTAGTAGGTCGCATGTGTTGTGTCGCAAAACTAATAGAGAGCCATGCCATTAATTGACAAACCACTGCTTGAATGAGTAAAACGAACCATCCCAGATCTGAAAAACCAGAAAAAGGTTCGTTCATGAATACACAAACGATCGCTAAATATACGGTGGATGCCAATAAACTAACGGTCATAAAGGAAAGTACATCTATTTGGGAAAGGGCTTTTTTACTCACTAATAAATAGATTGAATATAATACTCCTGACAATACCGCCAAAAGGAAAGCAGAATCAAAATCCAATTCTAGAAAAAACTGAAAACCTACTAACATTGCCATTCCAAACAAAGCCACTATCGTTCCAATCCAAAAATTAGTAGCCGGTTTTGTTTTTAAAAACACATATGAAATAATCCCCACCCAAAGCGGAGACAAATTGGTCAATAAAGAAGCTTGAGTAGCACTTGAATGTTGAATAGCAATATTCCACACCGCTACATCGGAGGCAAATAATATGCCGCAAATCACAGCCAAAATCAAGTATTTTTTTTGAGGAAGTTTAAATTTTTTTGTAATAAGTACATAAGGTAAAAGCAACATTAGTGCGATGGCCATTCTGTAAAATGCAGAAATTAATCCAGGAGTAAGTTTGAGTTTTACCAATATTGGAAAAATAGAAATACAAAGTATTCCAAAGGCTAAAGCCAATCTTGGTTTTGTTGGTTTCATGTTTTTTATCTCATAAAACACAAAATGCCAAGCAATAGTTTGGCAATGTGTATGTTGTCTGTTTTGTTTTATTAATCAGTAAATTTTCTAATGGTATATTCGTTAGTTTTATTATCGTAATACCCTAAATAGTATGTACTGTTCATTTTGAATAAAGTTTGTGATGAAACATCATTGTTTTTGTCAAAAAATGTTCGGATTTTATCAAATGCCAAAGGTTGTAAGTCACCTTCTAAATGATTTCCATCTTTATCAAATAGTCCTTCCACTTTCACTACTTTTCGGTTAGAATAGGAATTAAAACTTTCCATTGTAGGATTAAATGCTATTGCAGAAACTAAAGCACCAATGAAGCCAAATTGACCTAAAGCAGCTTGCCCAGCGGATTGTTGAACTGCCGAAATTCCTCCAAAAACAATTAAAGTATTTTTACCAATGTGATAACAAGTTAAACCCGAATTTAAATTATTTACTTTTCGAATAAATTGAGAAGTATTTTCCAAAACTCGTTTTCCACCTCCAAAATCTCCTCCTTCTTGGTAAATATCTGAGTTCTTAAAATCTAATGGTTTAGTGTCATTGGCAAAGTATTCCTTGATAATGTTGTCATCTAAGTCCTTAATCGTAAAATAAATTAAATCTGACGTGCTTTTCATTTGATATAACTTATTTTCAAAATAAAATGAATTTGAATTCAATCTATCAAATTCAGCTTTGGCTATTGCAGGTTTATTTACAATTTTTTCTTCAGCAGTGAAGTTCACTAAATCAACAATGACAACTTGAGTGAAATCGACATTAGTATCAAATGTTATTATAAGTTGTTTGTCATTAAAATAACATTTCCTTTTTTTAGCAGCGTCTGTCAATGATGTCGGATTTTCAACATTGATATTTTGTAAAGTAAAAGGAGCTTCAAAAGGAAGTAAATTGACACCAAACATACCGTAAAGCGTTGTTTTAGTATATTGTGAAGTGTAAAAATGAAAATTGCTTAAATCAATATTTTTTTCTTCATATTTTCCATCTTTATCAAAAATGTGAAATTTGAGCGTATTTGTTTTTTTTACAACAGTTAAAATATAAAATTTCTCATTTTTGCTGAATTTCTGTAAAACTTTTTCGTCCTTAAAAACCAAAGTGTGCTGTTGTGTTTCAACTTTACGATTAGTAAAATCATACAATTGAGTGAACATTTCGTCGAAATCATTAGACGACCAAAATAATCTGGTATTTCCATTACTAAAATTATACCCAATCATATTGGTATAAGTTTTAGGATTAGGTCTTTCTGTAGAGATGCTATCAACAATATTCATTTTTTCATTAAGCTGAATAGCTGTTACTTTTATTTTGTCACTAACAAATAAAGTGACCTGTTTATTGCCATCGTTAACGGTCTGAAAAACATCACGATTTTTTTTTAGTGCAAGTGGAGTAGCAATTACTAACTCTTGTGAAAATGATGCAAAGCCATGTAGCACCAAGAAAGTAAGAAGTAAATTTTTAAGCATAATAAATATTTGTTATGGTTCTTTTTTTAGCTAATATCTTATTTTTTTGTTCAAAAAGTATAAATTTTAATAAAAAATATTTCGAAGAGTTATTTAAGAAAAATTGCCACTAATTTAGTGGCAATTTGTTTACTGTACTCTTTCTTAATTTATTGTCTCCCCATTCGCTGCTTCAGCATCTGGATTTACAAAAACTAATTTTCCTTCTGCATTTGTAGTCATCAAAATCATTCCTTGACTTTCTACGCCGCGTAGGTTTCTTGGTGCCAAGTTCACTAAAACAGTTACTTTTTTTCCAATGATATCTTCTGGTTTAAAGCTCTCTGCAATTCCCGAAACAATCGTGCGAACATCAATTCCAGTATCTACTTTCAAAATCAAAAGCTTGTTGGCTTTTGGCATTTTTTCTGCTTCGATAATCGTACCGACACGCAAATCCATTTTGGCAAAATCATCAAATTGAATCGCTTCTTTTTGTGGTTCGGACACCTTGTTTTCGGCTTTATTCGCTGTTTTTGTAGCTTCCAATTTATCTATTTGTTTTTGGATTTCCTCATCTTCAATTTTGGCAAAAAGTAGTTCTGCTTCTCCTATTTGGTGTCCAGCCGGAATCAAATCTGAAGATTCTGAAATGGTAGCCCAAGACAATGGAGATGCTATTTTTAAAATTCGAGATAATTTTTTAGCGGTAAAAGGCAAGAATGGTTCACAAAGAGAACTCAAGGCAGCAGCAATTTGTAACGCTACATACATTTGTGTTTGCACGCGCTCTGGATTATCTTTAATCACTTTCCAAGGCTCTTCATCGGCTAAATATTTATTTCCTAAACGCGCCACATTCATCAATTCACTCAACGCTTCACGGAATCTGTATCGTTCAAGCGAACTCGAAATCACCGCTGGATAAGCCTTCAATTCTGTTAAAGTCGCTTCATCCACTTCTGAAAGTTCGTTTGGTTGAGGTACAACGCCATTGTAATATTTATTGGTCAAGACCACCACACGATTAATGAAATTTCCGTAAATAGCTACCAATTCATTGTTGTTTCTCGCTTGAAAATCTTTCCAAGTAAAGTCATTATCTTTTGTTTCCGGTGCATTCGATGTCAGTGCATAACGCAAAACATCTTGCTGGTTTGGGAAATCTTCTAAATATTCGTGCAACCAAACCGCCCAGTTTTTAGACGTAGAAAGTTTGTTTCCTTCCAAATTCAAGAACTCATTTGCAGGAACATTATCCGGTAAAATATAGCTTCCTTCGGCTTTTAGCATCGCAGGGAAAATGATGCAGTGAAAAACAATATTGTCTTTTCCTATAAAGTGAACCAGCTTGGTATCTTGATCTTTCCAGTACGGTTCCCAATCTTTTCCTTCGCGCAAAGCCCATTCTTTCGTAGATGAAATATAGCCAATTGGCGCATCAAACCACACGTATAATTTCTTTCCTTCAGCGCCTTCGACCGGGACATCAATTCCCCAATCGAGGTCACGAGTTACCGCGCGAGGTTCTAGTCCGCCATCAATCCACGATTTTACTTGTCCGTAAACATTGGGTTTCCAGTCATTTTTATGTCCAACAAGAATCCATTCTTTCAAGAAATCTTCATAACGATCCAAAGGTAAAAACCAGTGTTTCGTTGATTTCATGATCGGAGTTTCTCCCGTAATAGTCGATTTTGGATTAATCAAATCAGTAGCATTCAGCGTCGAACCGCATTTTTCGCATTGATCCCCGTAGGCTTCTTCGTTACCACATTTTGGGCAAGTACCAATTACAAAACGATCCGCCAAAAACTGATTGGCTTTCGCATCGTATAATTGCTCCGTTACTTGTTCGATAAAATCGCCTTTTTCATATAAAGTCCTAAAAAATTCCGAAGCCGTATCATGATGAATTTTAGCTGAAGTTCGAGAGTAATTATCAAAAGAAATATCAAAGTCAATAAATGATTTGCGGATGATTCCATCATATTTATCGATAACTTCCTGTGACGTAATGCCTTCTTTTTTGGCTTTCATTGATATGGCAACACCGTGTTCGTCGCTTCCGCACACAAACAAAACGTCTCTACCTTGCAATCGCAAGTAACGGGAATAAATATCCGAAGGTACGTAAACCCCCGCCAAATGGCCAATGTGAATGGGTCCGTTCGTGTAAGGCAATGCCGCTGTAATGGTATATCTTTTTGGATTCTGTGTCATAAAATTATTTTTAGATTCTGAAATTAATTCAGAACGAGGTGCAAAAATAAGGAATTATTTATTGTCATTTTTATTGAGGCCGAAGGATTAGTAGCTATTTCCCGCTCTCCGCTGTATCTATTGTGCCGAACCCCGGCACAATAGGATGTCGCTTTGATCCGGGCTAGGGCATTTCGAATTTACATTGTACTTTTTAATTAATTCCTTCTTTCGCTTTTAGAAGGAATCTCAACACTATTGATTTAGTAGCTAACAAGGAGGCGCTCTCTGCATGACAAATTAGATTGGAAAAATTAGATGGAAACTTCAATATGTAAATTGTAACAAAACAAACCAATTTTAAGTTAACCTTTATACTCTACGATAGCAGTTTTAAAAATGTTCAGCCCCAATTATTAGACTCTCGAAACAGATAATTTCGTTAACTTTGAATCAAAGTATTAAATGAATTATACTGCCTCATGGTCCATCTATAGGATCTATGTAAAAATTCTGTTCTAAATAATTTGGCTATCAGATAAACTGGGTTAAAAGTTAACTAAGAGTAAAACTTCAATGAATAAATCATATATAAAGTGTTCAGAATGTGGCACAGTAAATTACAATAACGAGTATTGTAGCAATTGTAAGGCTCTACTAGATGTCGTTTTAAAACGTAAACTTGAAAGTGAAAGTAAACTTCAAAAAAAAATTGAGCAACAAAAAAATACAAAACCAAATAAAGTGGAGGCATTTTTAAAAAATGGTTTAGAACATTCGAACCTTGTAATTCGATTTTTTTTTAAAACAGGTTATGCCATTTGGCTTTTCTTTGCAGTTCTAGTGGGAGGTATTATTGCCTTGGTTACAGCCGCAGCCGCTGGTTAAAATATAAATCGAAATGAAAGTATCCAAACAAAATCAGCATTGCTCTTTCTCAGAAAGAGCTACAAAAAATAAAAAAGTTATAATTAGAAAAATAGCTCAAGCGTTTAGTTCTTCTTGGACTATTGGTGCGATTTTAGCAGTAATCTCCGCTTGGACAGCTGGCATTTTGTATGTTTAGAGTAGTGATTTACATAGGTATGTTTGTAACCGCTTTGGCAATCTATGTCTTGCAGCGGTTCAGCTTGCCATTGCCATCAGTAATCAATAATTATGCGAATGATTTGTTTTGTCTTCCACTGTTGTTAGGTGCGATGGAATTTACAATTCGCCATTTAAAAAAAGATAAAGATTTTAAATTTCCATTAGGCTTTGTTATTCTTTTAGCGAGTTATTACTCTTTTTATTTCGAATATTATCTTCCAAGTTTCAATCAGAGATATACAGCAGATTGGGCAGACGTAATTTTATATTTTCTAGGTGGATTACTATTCTATTTCAGTGAAAATAAGAAAGGCGTAAAGCTTTCAGGAAAAGGTTTACAGGATATTTAAAATAAAATCTTCGATTATGCATTTTAAAAGAAAATAAATCAAATCAAAAACCATGGCAAAAGGACCCGAAAAAAATACTAAAAATAAAGCTTTGCATACTAAATTGCTAAATCGAAAAAAGGCTAAACTTCAAGAAGAAAAAAAAGAAAAAGCCTTGCGCTTGAAAACTTTGGTTACTAAAATGAATCAGCAAAAAAATAGTGACGAATCTGATGCCGGATAAATTTGAAAAGAATCTGTGCTAATTTGTGAAATTTGCTATTAAAAAATAATCTCTTAAAACACGACTCCAAAAAAAATCCGTTTTAATCCGTGTAATCTGTGGCAAAAAAAACGAAATTTGCCGCCAAACTCCTTAAACACAAATCCATGGAATTCGGTAGAATCATAATTTCAGAAACCGCAGCAAATAGCGAAAACCCACAAGACATAATCAACTCTAATATTTCGGTAATCAACCTGATGCGTGAGGAAAAAATTGATGATGATTTGATTCACGAAGATGCCTTAATGAGTTATTATCTGGATTATTACACCTCGCAATGTACCGAAGGGAATTTTGCTCAATTTGTCCATAATTCAGGTTGGGACAAGGAGCTCAACGAACTTATTGAAGAAGGTTTACAAATATTGGGCGCCGAAAAACATTTAGAATTGTTTCAACAACAGTCCAAAAAAGTAAAACTAATGAGTAGCGTAAAATTGAGTAAGTTCTTGAAAGGAAAGCTCGAGGGCGTAAACCCAATTCGTGATTTGCTCAATACCGATACTTTTTTCGAACTAGAAGAAAATCTAGTAAACTTGAATGCTGATTTCTTAAAATCCCATCCCGATCTCGAAGTGCTTTCGGTGGATGATATGTTTGCTGTTTTGGAAGAATTTGTGGGACACGAGATAAAAAGAGAGTAAGTTGCTTGGGTAGAGCTATTTCGCAGAGGCACACAAAGAAAAAAACAGAGAGACTCGCAAAGATTATAAAGGCAAACTATCTTGTTCTTTTGTTAAACTTCGTGAATCTCTTCTTCCTTCTTACGGCTCTTTGCGAAATAGATTTTTCATAAGTCGCTTAAAAAATTTTAAAGTTAAACTTCGTGAATCTCTGTGTCTGCTTTGTGCATCTTTGTGAAATAGTTTTTTACAGACTCAGTAAATCGTTTTTCCTCATAACTTTCCCACGTAAGTCCCAAACATTTCCTTAAATTTGCTTCCATTATTATACAAGTTAGCCCAAAAAAAATCAAGCTATGTTACAAATCGCATTTATTAGAGAGAATCAAGAAAAAGTAATCAATGCTCTGGCAAAAAGAAATATGGATGCCAAAAGTATTGTTGAAGAAGTGGTACAACTGGATGAAAAACGCCGCGCAACACAAGTGGAGCTAGACGGAATTCTATCCGAATCTAATAAATTATCCAAAGATATTGGCGAATTGATGAAAAGCGGAGAGAAATCAAAAGCAGCTATTCTAAAAGAAAAAACCGTTTTAAACAAAGAGAAAAGTAAAAAATTAGCTGAAAATGCAGATGTACTTGCAGCATCACTTTTAGAAAAATTATATACGTTACCCAATCTTCCTGCGGATATCGTTCCTGTTGGAAAAACTCCCGAGGAAAACTTAAACGTTTTTGAAGAAGGTGAAATCCCGGTTTTGCACGAAGGAGCGCAACCACATTGGGAATTGGTAAAAAAATACGACATCATCGATTTTGAGCTTGGAGTAAAAATCACGGGTGCAGGATTTCCGGTGTATAAAGGAAAAGGAGCCAAATTACAACGGGCTTTAATCAATTATTTCTTGGATAAAAATACCGCTGCAGGTTACAATGAAGTTCAGGTGCCACACATGGTAAACGAAGCATCTGCTTATGGAACGGGACAATTGCCCGACAAAGAAGGGCAAATGTACCATGACAAAACAGATGATTTATATTTAATTCCAACGGCTGAGGTTCCCGTAACCAATTTATTTCGTGATGTAATTTTGAACGAAAATGAATTACCGGTTTTAACCACGGCTTACACGCCATGTTTCCGTCGTGAAGCAGGTTCTTATGGAGCGCATGTCCGCGGATTAAACCGTTTGCATCAATTTGACAAAGTGGAAATCGTTCGAGTGGAACATCCTGATAAATCATACGAAGCGCTTGACGGAATGGTAGAACATGTGAAAAGCATTTTGCAAGAGCTAAAATTACCTTACCGAATATTGCGTCTTTGTGGTGGCGATATGGGATTCACATCGGCTTTGACGTATGATTTCGAAGTGTTTTCAACGGCGCAAGACCGTTGGTTAGAGATTAGTTCGGTTTCTAATTTTGAAACTTTTCAAGCGAATCGTTTGAAATTGCGTTTCAAAGACAAGGACGGAAAAAACCAATTGGCACACACTTTAAACGGAAGTGCATTGGCTTTGCCAAGAGTTTTGGCCGGAATTTTAGAAAACTACCAAACTCCAGAAGGAATTGTAATTCCTGAGGTTTTACGTTCGTACTGTGGGTTTGATATTATAAATTAGTGGTCAGTGATCGGTGTTCAGTTAGTTTTTGGACAATGTACCGTTTAGCAAACTGAACACTGAATACTGAACACTTTCAAGATGAAAAATATTTTTCTACATATCGCGCTGTTTTTTTCATTGGTTTGTTTTTCGCAAAACGAGCAATTAGCACAGTATTATTATGACAAAGGCGATTTTGAAAAAGCAAAAATCAGCTACGAAGAACTGCTGAAAGAGATTCCTCAAAACTCTCAGTATTTCCTTAGAACAATTGATTGTGCGCAACAATTACTACAATTTGAAAGTGCCGAAAAAGCCATTCAACAGCGACTGGAGAAATACCAGCAGGGAAATCTTCTGGTGGAATTAGGGTATAATTTCCAGCTGCAAAAAAAGGATGACACAGCTAAAATATACTACGAGCAGGCAGTAGAACGAATTAAAAAAAATCCAAATGAAGTCTACGGAATTGCTAACGCTTTTGAGCGAAAAGTGTTACTCGATTATGCGCTGAAATCCTATCAAACCGCTTCAGAATCGGATCAGAATTTTAATTTCAATTATCAAATAGGGTTGCTTTACGGTCAAATGGCTAATATGGAAATGATGATTGCTACCTTTTTGGACGAAGCGTTTACGAATCCTCAAAACTCTATCAGAATCCAAAATCAGCTGGTTCGCTTTATGGTTGACGAAGGAGATGCAAATTTCAATGAACTCTTACGTAAGGCATTAATCCTAAGAACCCAGAAAAATCAAGATATTTTTTGGAACCATTATTTGAGTTGGTTTTATGTACAGCAAAAAGAGTTCGAAAAAGCATTTATTCAAGAGAAAGCCATTTACAAACGCAACTCAGAATCACTTGCTAATATTGTGAATTTAGGGCAACTGGCTATTGAAGAGGAAAATGAGGCAGCGGCTAAGGAAATACTTGGTTTTGTATTGGAAAACACCCAAGATTTAGAATTACTTATCCAAGCCAATTCGTATTTGATTGAAATGAAAATAGAAAAAGCAGCGGATAATGAATTGGTTATCATCGGCAAAGAATTAGAGGATTTGTTGAAACAATTTGAAATAAGTCCTTTTACCTTATCTTTGCAGCTAATTCAGGCTCATTTCACGGCTTTTAAGTTAAAAAAACCAGAGGAAGCAAAAGCAATTGTCAAGAGCGCATTGGAGTTGCAACTGAATGATTACGAAGTGGCTAATGCCAAAATGGAACTCGCAGATATTTTGCTGTACGAAGAGAAATTCAATCAGGCATTGATCTATTATTCACAGATTGAATTGGATTTGAAGAACGATGTCATGGCGCATGAAGCCAGTCTGAAAGCAGCCAAAACGAGTTATTTTAAAACCGATTTCGTTTGGGCATTGAAACAGTTCAAGGAATTAAAATCGGCAAATACGCAATTGATTGCTAATGATGCCTTAGAGTATTTTCTGTTAATCAATGACAATACCGTTGCGGATTCGACACAAACCGCTTTGAAACAGTTTGCTAAAGGAGATTACCTGTTGTTTCAAAAAAGGAATGAGGAGGCTATAACACAATTTCTAGCCATACTTAGAAATCATAAAGGAGAAGAAATCGAGGCAGTCACCTTGTTGCGATTGGGCAAAATATATAAAAAGAAAGGTGATTTTGCTTTGGCTTTAAGCCAATATCAAACGATTATCGACCAACATAGCGACGGAATTTACATAGACGAAGCTTTGTATTTTGCAGCAGAAATTTATAACAAGCAAGTGGTGCCAGAGAAAGCGAAACCACTATACGAAAAGATAATTTTCGGTCATGAGGATAGTATTTATTTTGTGGAAGCTAGGAAGAAATTCAGGCAGTTGCGGGGAGATACGATAGCCCCCTAACCCCCGAAGGGGGAATTAAAGGAACACTATAAACAATGAATTTTTGCTATAATTATAGCGAATGGTATATAAATTAATGACATTTTTAACCCTACTTACCCCTAGTAGGATTCCCCCTTGGGGGGTTAGGGGGCTGATATGATACTATACAACGTTACTACAAACATACACGAAAGTGTTCACGATCAATGGATGATCTGGATGCAACACAAGCACATTCCTGAAATTCTGGCTACAGGAAAATTCTCTGCTGCAAGAATGGTTCGGGTTTTAATTGAAGAAGAAATGGGCGGAGTAACCTATTCTGTTCAGTACACCACGGATAGTAAGGAAACTTTGGAGAAATATTATCAGGAAGATGCGCCAGGTTTTCGTGAAGAAGGATTAAAATTATTTGGAGATAAAATGTTGGCGTTTAGAACAGAATTAGAACTGATTGCAGATTATAAATAGCCATGGAAATCCATTTTCAAACCAAAGAGGAAAGCAACAGAAAACAATTGGAGGATTTTTTGAAATTGTCCAAAGCAGAACGTTTTTATCAATTTTTGCGTTTGATGGAGAAGGTTAATCAATTTCCGGTGAAGCATAAAAACGACACAAATTCGAATTTTATTATTCAAATAAAAGCAAGCTGATATGTTTCAAAAATGGGAAGAAAATATTAGTCAATTCATTGCTATTGCCAATAAACATAATGTCAGAATGTTGATGGTTGGCGGAGGAGCAGTAAATTTTCATGGATACCAGCGTCATTCAGCAGCTGTCGATTTTTGGATTGAGACCACGGATGAAAACTTTAAAAAATTAGTGTCCGTTTTTAATGAAATGGGATATGAAATTGATGATTTCCCCGAAAATGTAAAAAAACAAGAACAAAATATATCCGTTAAATTCTCTCCAGTAGACTTAGATTTAGAATTAATCACAAAATTTTCTGTAAATAAAACTTTTGCAGAAGCGTTTGAAAGTAGTGAAGAAGTTCAAGTGAAGGACACTCTCTTTTTAAAATGGAATGTACTGTCATTAGAGGATTTAATAACAAGCAAAATTAAAGCAAACAGGCCTAAGGATTTATTGGATATTCAGCAATTGCGAGAAATAAACAAAAATCAATAAATTAGGGTAATAAAAAATACTGGAAAGTATTCAGCATAAAAAATGGAAAAAGTAAAAGCCAAAAAACACCTCGGACAACATTTCTTAAAAGATGAAAGCATTGCAAAAGATATTGCAGACACCTTGAACTTAGAAGGATATGAGGATGTATTAGAAATAGGTCCCGGAATGGGAGTTTTGACTAAATATTTATTGGATAAACCCGTGAATACCTATGTTATTGAAATCGATGCGGAATCAGTGACATATTTAGATGAAAATTATCCAAAATTAAAGGACCGAATCATTTCTAAAGATTTCTTGCGGTACAATATAAATGAGATATTCGAAGGAAAGCAATTCGCTATCATTGGAAATTTTCCCTATAATATTTCGACTCAAATTGTATTTAGAACTTTGGAATATCGTGATCAGATTCCCGAATTTGCAGGAATGTTCCAGAAAGAAGTAGCGCAACGAATTTGTGAAAAAAAAGGAACAAAAGCGTATGGAATTCTATCGGTTTTGGTTCAAGCCTTTTACGATGCCGAATATTTATTTACGGTAGATGAACATGTTTTTATTCCGCCACCAAAGGTGAAATCGGGAGTTTTACGTTTGCGCAGGAAGAAAGATTATAGTTTGCCATGCGGCGAAAAGTTATTTTTCACTGTAGTCAAAACTGCTTTTCAACAACGACGTAAAACATTACGAAACAGTTTAAAAACCCTAAATTTGTCCGATAGTTTGCGAGAAGACAAAATCTTTGATCTACGTCCAGAACAATTAAATGTAGAAGAGTTCATTGCACTTACCCAAAAAATAGAAGCCGATGGAGTTTAAAATCAGCAAAGTACTAATTCAAGAATTAGAGCAACTTATTCAAAATAAAAACGACGAGCAACTGGGCGTTTTATTGAATGATATGCACCACGCTGATATTGCTGAAATTCTAGATGAGCTTGATTTTAATGAAGCGACCTATATTTTTAAAGTATTAGACAGTGAAAAAACCGCTGAAATTCTTCTAGAATTAGAGGATGATTTACGCGAGAATATATTAAGCAGGCTTTCGCCAAAGGAGATTGCGGAAGAGTTAGACGAGTTGGAAACCAATGATGCAGCCGATATTATTGCCGAGCTTTCGCAAGATTTGAAAGCCGAAGTAATATCAGAACTTCAGGATGTAGAGCATGCCAAAGATATTGTGGATTTGTTGCGTTATGACGAAGATACCGCAGGTGGAATCATGCACAAAGAATTGGTTAAAGTCAATGAAAATTGGAATGTACTTACTTGTGTCAAAGAAATGCGCATTCAGGCCGAAAATATTTCCAGAGTTCATTCTATTTATGTGGTGGATGATGAAGACCGGCTAAAAGGACGTTTGTCTCTCAAGGATTTATTGACTACTTCTTCCAGAACGCCAATTAACGATGTTTATATTAGGAAATTGAACTCGGTAAAAGTAGATACTGAAGATGTTGAGGTGGCGCGAATCATGCAAAAATACGATTTAGAAGCCATTCCTGTGGTAGATGAATTAGGAAGACTAGTAGGCCGAATCACCATTGATGACATTGTAGATGTAATCAAGGACGAGGCCGATGAAGATTACCAGTTGGCAGCAGGTATCTCACAGGACGTAGAAGCGGATGACAGTATATTTGAACATACAAAAGCACGTTTGCCATGGCTGGTTTTGGCTCTTTTGGGGGGATTTATCTCTGTAAAAGTGCTTGGATTATTTGAAGGCGCGATGCTTGAACATGGGAATTTGTTCTTTTTCACGCCCCTTATTGCAGCTATGGCAGGAAATGTTGGGGTGCAATCTTCGGCAATTATTGTGCAGGGTTTGGCAAACAATACGTTAAGCGGATCATTATTTAGTAGATTGGTCAAAGAAGTGTCACTAAGTTTATTAAACGGACTTATTTTGGCTACGATATTATTTTTAGGAAGTCATTTTCTGTTGAATGTTGAAATTATAATCGGAATTATTGTTACCGTAGCATTGATGTCGGTAATTATTATTGCTTCATTAATAGGAACTTTTGTTCCGTTATTGCTGGATAAATTTGGTATTGACCCCGCTTTAGCAACGGGACCGTTCATCACAACGAGTAATGATATTTGCGGAATTTTGATTTATTTTTCGATAGCAAAAATGATTTTAGGGTTTTAAGAGAGAGAATAGAACAAAGAAGAAAGATAATAGAATTTGATAGGGAATTAAACAACAAACTAATACAACTATAACTACACAACCAACACTTTACCCTAACAGAACGCTATCTTTTGGAGAGGTACCGAAGCTTCGGGAGGGGAGAGGAAAACCACAACCAGCATGAAAGTACACATCATTGGCGGAGGAAACTTAGGTGTTTCTATCGCATTAGGACTATCCAAATTTTCACCAGAAAATCAAGTTACTATAACCCGAAGAAACACGTCTAGTATTCTGTATCTTGAAAAATTAGGTGCAACCGTTTCCACTAGTAATATTCATCAGATTCAGGAAGCTGATGTCATTATTTTAACGATAAAACCGTACCAAGTAGATACCGTTTTAGCCGAAATCCTTCCTGTAATCTCCAATAAAATCATCGCTTCGGCAGTGAGCGGCTTGTCCATAGAAAATTTACAAAACAAGATTGGTACGGCTAATAGTGCGATCCGAATCATGCCTAATATTGCGGCACAATTTGGCGCATCAGCCACTTGTATTGCATTCCACGAAAAAGACAAAGAGAAAGCACAAGGCGTAGTTTCCCTTTTTCAGAGTTTAGGAACCGATCCTATTATTGACGAAAAATTAATGGATGCCGCGACTGTTTTGGCAGCCAGTGGAACCGCTTTTGCGTTGCGATACATTCGCGCATCGATGCAAGCCGGTATCGAAATAGGTTTTGACTGGCAGACCGCATTAGCCATTTCAGCACAAACCGTAAAAGGCGCTGCCGAAATGCTACTCGAAGAAAAAGTACATCCAGAACAATTAATTGACCGTGTAACTACGCCACAAGGCTGCACCATTGCTGGTTTGAATGAAATGGAAATGCACGGATTTAGTTCGTCTTTGATACGAGGAATCAAAACGTCTTTGAAACAAATCAAGGGATAAACGTCATTTGGGGTGACCTTCTCCTTAAATTAATATTGACATTTTGTATAAGTTTTTGCTGCTATAATGAGGCAATTTATACAATTCCAAAAAAAGGTCCCGTTGTTTTTTTATAGAAATCGCTTAGCCATTATTCAAGATTCTGAAATTAGATATCTACATTAATGGCTAAGCGATTTTTTACTTGAATTAAATATAACCAGCGAGTTAGTAAAATTAATTTTGACTAATACTTGTTGCTGTAAATAAAAATTTAAGCCATTAGATTGCTTAGTTCTTTTACTTTTTGATAGTTTGCTTTTATTGCTGCGTGTTGTTTATTTATCATCATCAATTGTTCAGCAGATAGATTTTCAGCATTGTTTAATGCCTCATCATAGGTTTCAAGTGCAGCTTCTTCTCCATATTCACATGAATTGATTATCGCCTTTCTGTCGCTACCTGTCATTGCAGATTTAATATCCATCCATACTCTAAACAACTTACCTGATGTAGTTGTTCCTTCAATGGGTGTTCCGCCTAATCTTTTTACTTCTGTAGCAAGATCTGCTTTACATTTCAAACTTGTTTCAGTAAAATGAGAAAATAATGTTTTTAAGTCTGTTTCATCAGCCTCTTTTGAAGCAGTTTCGTACCCTTGAATTCTATCGTTGTTGATTTGGACTAACGAATTTAGTATTTCAATTGATTTTTCAGTGTTCATATTTTTTGTATTTAAGGAGTGAATTAATTTTCACTTACACAAATATCAGGATACTTTACAATAAAACTTTTACACAATTTTTCTAAAATATTGTAATATTGACATGTAACTAAATAACTGATAAACAGATATTAAAATCTAAACCAGTGAGATGGTTAGTTACTGATTAGATGTACTTATGAGTGGGGAGTTAACAACAGTCCTGAAAATTTGAATAACGGTTTGACGCATTGTTTTACTTTAACATTTAATAGTGAAGCTGATAGAGATGCGTATTTAATTCATCCCGATCATAAAGCTTTAGTAGCTCTTTTGAATCCGGCTCCAGATAAAGTGACTGTAGTAGATTATTGGACTACAAAGTAGAAATTAAGTCAGTAGAAAATCTAAATATTAAAAAACAAGAGAATTTGACATGAAAAAAGTAGCAGTAATTCTGATCTTAGTATTTAATCTAAATGTAAATGCTCAAGAAGTAAGTGTTGAAAAATCCATTTTTGGAATCCAAGCCGGTTTTGGAACACGTGTGGGGATTTGGTTGAATAATGAAATGAAGTTGACTAATAGCATTGCTTTGCGAAGTGAAATTGGTCTTGAAAATGATTATACAGTAGGAACTCATTATGAAGGTGCAGGTTTTATTTTGCAACCCATAGTATCCTTAGAACCAAGATATTATTAGAATTTGGAAAAAAGGAACTCCAACGGTAAAAAAATTAATAATAACAGCGGTAATTATGTTTCGGTTAGAACCAGTTATCATCCGGATTGGTTTGTGCTTAATTTAGACGATGCTATAACTAAAACAGCTGATTTAGCAATTGTTCCTACTTGGGGATTAAAACGTCAAATAGGTGCTCATTTTACGTATGAAACCGCTGTAGGAGTCGGATATCGTGTAGTATATGTAAAGGAGAATTCTTTTAATGACAATGCGACAAATGTAGATGAGGACTATAATAGAAACCAATATATAATTCATTTACAGCTATCAATTGGATATGCTTTTTAGAAAAAGTATTTTGAAATTGTAAAAAAAATTAATAATGAAATATTTATCATCATACTAATCAGTTAATCCATTTACTTATGAATCAAGGTACAATTATAGTTAGAATGTCTAAAAGTAGTGGAATTTATAATAAGGCAAATATGTATTCAGTTCGCGTGGCTAATGAAACAGCTTGCGAAATGAACTTCAAAAACAACCGCCGAGAATTTCTTGTTGAGAGCGGAAAGCACTTTATTGAAATTGGCAACGAAGTATCCTGTCAAAAAGAAGAAGTGGTTTTGAGAGCTGGTCAAACTAAGATAGTTACCATAAACCCAAGTTGTACATACCATCTTGGAAGAGGAATCATGATAGGATTAGTGTTGGCAAGTATCGTTATTCAGTTTGCTATACTTCAGAAGTTCACTCCTCTAATGGTGATTCCTTGCGTAGGTTTCTTATTTATCAGGAAAAGTAATTTTGAAAATAGTTTTGGAATAACCCAATCAAGCTAAGGTCAATTGTCACTAAAAAAATGCCTCGTTTACAGTTTTGTAAACGAGGCATTTTTATAAATATAACCGAGGTTATTTAGTTACTTTTTTTCTTGCGGGCCTTAGTACAAACTTTAGCCATATAAAACCAATTGTTCCAGCAATAAAAGAGGCAATTAGAATCGCTATCTTGGAGTAGGTAATGACTTCTTGTCCATCATTTTTAAAAGCCAGTAGCGTAATAAAAATAGACATCGTGAAACCGATACCACCCAACATTCCCGCACCTAAGATGTCGCTCCATTTTAAATCTCTTGGAAGTGTACAAATCCCTAAACTCACAGCAATAAATGAAAATAGCCATATCCCTAATGGTTTTCCTACCACGAGACCTAGAATGATTCCAATTGTGTTGGGATGATTCAATCCTTCGTGCCATTCGCCTCCAATAGCGATGCCTGTATTAGCGATGGCAAATAAAGGAAGAATAAAAAAGGCAACGGGATTATGCAAAAAATGCTGTAATTTATAGGAGGAGGTTTTCTTACCTCCATTACCAAATGGGATCACAAAAGCTAGTAAAACGCCGGTGATCGTGGCATGTACTCCAGAATTTAACATAAAATACCACATTGCGGCACCACCAATCAGATATGGTATGAGATTGTGAACCTTTCTTCTATTGAGAATAAACAGCCCGCCCATGATGGACAAAGCAATAAACAAATTTATGTAGGCAATGGACTCTGTATAAAATATGGCAATGACCATGATGGCACCTAAATCATCTATTACAGCAAGTGCAGTCAGAAATACTTTGAGTGAGGTAGGAACGCGAT
Source organism: Flavobacterium sp. CG_9.1 (assembly GCF_015751645.1). Taxonomy (NCBI): domain Bacteria; kingdom Pseudomonadati; phylum Bacteroidota; class Flavobacteriia; order Flavobacteriales; family Flavobacteriaceae; genus Flavobacterium; species Flavobacterium sp. CG_9.1. The sequence continues at coordinate 146,879 of NZ_JADOVC010000003.1, read as the reverse complement.
TCCCTAATAACGATAAAATACCAATAGCAAATGCGATATCAGTTGCCATTGGGATTCCAGCACCATTTTGTGTGATTGTACCAAAATTCAATAGTAAAAAGATACCTGCCGGAATAATCATTCCCCCAAAGGCTCCAAAAAGAGGTAAAGCTGCATTTTTTATACTAGATAATTCCCCTTGATACATCTCTCGCTCTAATTCCAAACCAATCAAAAGAAAGAAGATTGTCATTAAACCATCATTTATCCATTCCGTTACAGAATGGCTGCCTAGTTTGGCTGCCCAAAATGCAATATATTCAGTTTGAATGGATGAGTTAGCTAATAAAAGAGAGACTATTGTGACAGAGAGTAGTAGAAGACCACCAGATTTTTCGCTTTTGAAAAAAGCTTTAAATGTTTTCGTTAATTTCATTACTGAGTTTTCTTTTTTTACAATGATTCGATTTGTAAAAAAAATTGAAGTTGCAAATTTACAAAATTGCACTCTATTTTCCTTTGTTAAAGCAATAAATCGTATTTTTTTTGTTAATTTGAGGGATCAAAAAAAGAACACTTATGGACATCAAAATCCTTCACATAGACAGCAATCATCCCTTACTTTGGAATCAATTGCAGGATTCTGGATTTATAAATCATAGCGATTTTAACTCTTCAAAAGAAGAAATTGAAACTAAAATTCAGGAGTATCAAGGAATTGTTATTCGGAGCCGTTTCAAAATAGACAAAACCTTTTTAGACAAAGCCATTAATTTACAATTTGTAGCGCGAGTAGGAGCTGGATTAGAAAGTATTGATTGTGACTATGCAGCCTCAAAAAACATTACGCTTATCGCTGCGCCAGAAGGAAATCGAAATGCTGTTGCCGAACATACCTTGGGAATGATTTTATCCCTTTTTAATAAATTGAATGAAGCCGATAGCGAGATACGTTCCGGGCACTGGAATCGAGAAAGCAATCGTGGTCATGAATTGGACGGAAAAACCGTGGGGATTATTGGCTATGGAAATATGGGAAAATCTTTTGCTAAAAAACTCCGTGGGTTTGATGTGGAAGTATTGTGTTATGATATTAAGGATAAAGTAGGTGACGTCAATGCAAAACAGGTTTCATTAGCAAAATTTAAGCAAAAAGTAGATGTAGTGAGTTTACACATTCCGTGGACTCCTAAATCCGATAAAATGGTTGACAGCGATTTTATTAATGGATTTTCAAAATCCTTTTGGATTGTCAATACGTCTCGTGGAAAGAATATTGTCACTGCTGATTTAGTTTCGGCTATGAAATCCGATAAAATTCTCGGTGCAGGTTTGGATGTTTTGGAATATGAGAAATTATCTTTCGAAACCCTGTTTACTGATAAAAATACACCGGAAGCTTTTCAATATTTATTGAAAGCCAAGAATGTCATTCTGACACCACATATTGCCGGTTGGACATTCGAGAGCCACGAACGATTAGCGCAAGTCATAGTTGATAAAATAAAAACGAAATATTTTGGTCAAGCCAAAGCTGTTGAACCGGAAAAACGAGTTACAGGAATAGGCGGTTTCTTTTTTAAAGCAGAAGATCCGATGCAGTTGATTGCCTGGTACGCCAAACATTTAGGTTTAAAAACAGATGATTATGGTGCTACTTTTCATTGGAAGGATGCAGTAGGGGAGGATTGTACTACGCAATGGTCGCCTTTTGCCGCAGGTATAAAATATTTTGAACCAAGCGAAAAACAGTTCATGCAAAATTTCAGAGTGGAGAATTTAGAACGCTTGTTGCAAAAATTATCGGATGAAGGTGTAACAATTATAGGTGATGTACAGACTTATGAGTATGGAAAATTTGGCTGGATTTTGGATGTCGAGGGAAATAAAATCGAACTCTGGGAGCCTATTGACGCTACATTTCAATAAATTTCTATTATAACTACCAAAAAATAACCTAAAACCAACTTTTATGGAAAACGCAAAGTTTGAAGCTTGGAATAACCCAACACCAATTCGTAAAGACAATAAAAAACTTCCAGCGGGGATTTTAGCCATACTTTTGGGGCCTTTTGGCATTCATAAATTCCTTTTAGGATACACAACAGAAGGAATTATCTGGTTAGTGATTAGTCTTTTTACTTGTGGTACGGTTACTTATATATTAGGTGTTATCGAAGGAATAATTTACTTGACAAAATCAGATGAGGAATTTTATATTACATATCAACTAAATAAAAAAGCGTGGTTTTAAAGGCTGAAATAAGCGATTTTTAATAGCTATACTTTAATAAATAAGAAGGCCACTACTTTCAAAAAAATCCTGCCATTTATAGGGTTTTGATTTTGAAAGTAGTGGCTTTGTGAGCGTTGTAATCGTGTTGATTTTCAAAAAGTTTTGAAAAAAATCAATCTTCTTTATCAGCTAATTTTCGTTCTAATTCCGCTTGAAATTCCTCCATCACAGGTTTCATGGTACTTTCTGGAATATCAGCAATTCGGATGTACATTAATCCATCAACGGCATTGTTAAACAGTGGATCAACATTAAAAGCAACCACTTTTGCATTTTGTTTGATGTATTTTTTAATCAAAACCGGCAAACGCAAACTTCCTGGTTCGAGTTCATCAATAATTTTATCAAACTTATTTAAATCGGATTCTGCTTCATCAAAAATGAAATCTTTATCGGCATCTTTCAATTTTACTTTGTAGGCTTTCTTTGGGTGAATGTATTGTGCAATATAAGGATCGTAATAATTGGACTTCATGAATTCAATCATCAGCGATTTAGAAAAATCTGAAAATTGATTACTGATACTTACGCCTCCCAATAAAAATTTGTGTTCTGGATATCGTAAAGTCGTGTGCATAATTCCTTTCCAAAGCAAGAAAAGCGGCATTGGTTTCTGTTGGTACTCTTTGATGATAAAAGCTCTTCCCATTTCTATGGATTTGTGCATCATATCATGTAATTCGGGTTCAAATCGGAACAAATCGTTGAGGTAGAATCCATTTATTCCATATTTAGGATAAATTTCTGAACCCAATCCCATTCGATATGCACCAGCAATTTTATTGGCTTCATTGTCCCATAAAAAAAGATGATGGTAATATTGATCGTGCTTGTCTAAATCAATGGATTCATTTGTTCCTTCGCCCACTTCGCGAAAAGTAATTTCTCGTAAACGACCTATTTCATGGAGGATATTTGGAATTGCATGTGCTTCAGCAAGAAACACTTCGTAATTTTTACTTTGTAAAAGTCGACAATCGGTACTTCGTAATACATCTACTTCTTTAGTCATTTTATCTTGACTAGCCCCAGTAACAATAGTCTTTGGACTTTTAGGAATTTTTAAGGTAGGTGTAGGCAAAAAAGGGATTTCTTTCTCGAAAGGATTCGCTAACATGTAGGTTTTCTTTCTTAAAAATTCAGAATATTCCTCTATCGTTGTATGCTCATTTTGTTCACTTACGGAAATAGGTTTGCCAATGCGCACTTTGATCACACGGTGTTTTTGACTAAACACTTCCGAAGGCAGTTTTGCCGTTCTAAATGTTCCGCTTATTTTAGAAAGTAAATAAAATAATCGGCTGTTTTTTGCATGAAAATAAATAGGGACAACAGGAACTTGGGCTTTTCTAATGACTTTTATAGCGCCTTCTTCCCAAGGTTTATCTACCATCAGTTTTCCGTCTTTATAAGTAGAAACTTCTCCGGCTGGAAACATGCCTAGCGGCTTTCCATCACTCAAATGGCGAAACGTTTCTTTTAATCCTACCACACTTGATTTTGTATCTTTGTGATTTTCAAAAGGATTTACAGGCATGATGTATTTCTTGAGCGGGGCAATGCGATGCAAAAGAAAATTAGCTATAATTTTGAAATTTGGTTCTCTTTCCAACATCAATTTCAGTAACAAAACCCCATCAATTCCTCCCAATGGATGATTTGAAATCGTGATATAAGCACCTTCCTTTGGCAAACGTTTTAAATCTTCTTCTGGAATTTCGAATTTTATTTGTAAATCATCTAGTATACCATTCAGGAAATCAACTTCCGTTAAATGCTTATTTCTGTCGTATACTTTGTTTAAAGTGGAGATTTTTAGCACCTTCATCAAGATCCAGCCGGAAAAAGTCCCCAGAACTCCATACTTGTCTGCATTTATTGCTTTTGCAACTTCCTTCGCGGTTACTAAACCCATGTATTTTATCTTTTTTTAGAGCAAGAAACAAAGATAGCAAAAAACTCCATTTTCTCTATTTTTCTCCATCAAACTTCTACTTTTTTGTTACATTTGAAACCCACATACAAACAATATAATTTTTCCGATAAAATAAAAAAGTGGGTTCCTGACAACGGCAGGTAAAAATAATTTTTTCGGAAGAATTTCAAAAAAGTATTCAATGAAAATTATTTCATACAACGTAAACGGAATCAGAGCCGCTATTTCAAAAGGATTTATAGACTGGTTGCAACAAGCAAATCCAGATATTATTTGTCTTCAGGAAATTAAAGCAACCGAAGACCAAATTCCAGTAGACGATATCACAAAAGCTGGATATCCCTACCAATATTACTATTCAGCAACCAAAAAAGGCTATAGCGGCGTGGCTATTCTTTCCAAAATCAAACCCAATAATGTGGTTCACGGAACCGGAATTCAGCACATGGATTTCGAAGGTAGGAACCTTCGTGCTGATTTTGATGGGTTTTCTGTGATGAGTTTGTACTTGCCATCGGGAACTAACATCGATCGATTGGACCATAAATTCACGTTCATGGATGATTTTCAAAACTACATTGACGAACTCAAAAAAGAAATTCCAAACCTAATTATTTGCGGGGATTACAATATTTGCCATGAGGCAATCGATATTCATGATCCTGTCCGCAACAAAAATGTTTCCGGTTTTTTGCCGCAAGAAAGAACTTGGCTTGACGGCTTTATGAAATCTGGATTTGTAGATAGTTTTCGACATTTTAATAGTGAGCCACACCAATATACATGGTGGAGTTACCGCGCTGGAGCCAGAGGAAACAACAAAGGCTGGCGCATTGATTATAACTTAGTTAGTGATTCTTTAAAACATAAATTAAAAAGAGCCGTTATTTTATCAGATGCAGTGCATTCGGATCATTGCCCAATTTTGGTGGAATTAGAGTAACATTTTTAGGAGCTATTTCCCGCTTTACTCTGCAATCTTGTTGTTTTTGGCAGCAAAAACAACAAGGATTTCCGTTTCAATCGGGGCTAGGGGATCCGGATAAAATTTGAGTTTTTGTTTTCAAAACAACATTAGAAACAACATAAATACAAACAAAATGATTAAAAAAGTTTCCATCGGATTAGTAGTATTGGCACTTTCAACTTCCTGTGTGTCCAAGAAAATATACAATGACTTAGAAAGTAAATACACCGATTCCAAAAAAGAAAACAGAAGTTTAGCAGATGAAAATGCCGATTTGCTAAAAACTAAAAACCAATTAGAATTAGACCGTGATGGTTTAAAAACGGATCTAAGCAAGTCTAAATCAGAACTAGATAAGTTGAAAGCAGATTACGCTGCGGCTCAAAATAAATTCAAAGTCTTGCAGGATTCGTATGCCGCTTTAGAAAAAAATAGTGGTGATGCGTTGCAAAGCAACATGAAAAAAAATCGTGATTTGCTAGAACAATTGGACGAAAAAGGAAAAGCATTAGCAATGGAACAAGAGCGATTGAGCAAAAGTGCACAGCGTTTGCAGGAATTAGAAGATTTGATTGCTGCCAAAGAAGCCAGTATGAAAAAATTAAAAGAGACCTTGTCAAATGCCTTGAATAGTTTTGAAGGAAAGGGGTTGACAGTCGAGCAAAAAAATGGGAAAGTATATGTTTCTATGGAGAACAAACTACTTTTCAATTCAGGAAGTTGGGCAGTTGGTTCCGAAGGGAAAAAAGCAGTAATAGAAGTTGGTAAGGTTTTGGGTGATAATCCTGATATATCCGTATTAATTGAAGGTCATACAGATGATGATGCTTTTACGGCATCAGGACCTATTGCTGACAACTGGGATTTATCCACAAAAAGAGCCACAGCAATAGTTGCTATTTTGAGTGAGAACAAGAAAATCAATAAACAGAGTCTAACGGCTGCTGGAAGAGGAGAATTTTCACCATTAGCAAGCAATTCAACAGCGGACGGAAAAGCTAAAAATCGTAGAATCGAAATAATTCTAACACCTAGATTAGACGAAATCGCCGAAATGCTAAAGGAAATCAATTAAAGATCAAAATTGTAAAGAGGGAAAGGTTCAAAGTAGTTGCTTTGGTCCTTTCTCTTTTACCGCTAATTCGCTAATTTTATCTTTGGAATGGAGCTTTTTAATTCGCGAATTCGCGGATATATTTTGTAAACGTTTCTCAATTTTCTGTTAACTGTAAATCTAAACAACAAACTAATTTTATCTTTGTTTTCGAAAATATAATACAATTTCCTTAAAAATGAAATACACAACTTTACCAAATACGGATATAAAAGTCAGCAAAATTTGCCTTGGAACCATGACTTTTGGGCAACAAAACACAGAAGCGGAGGGTCATGCCCAAATGGATTATGCCTTAGAAAATGGAGTCAATTTCTTTGATACTGCTGAGATGTATTCGATTCCAGGGCGCCAAGAAACGTACGGAAGTACGGAGAAAATTCTTGGAACTTGGTTCAAAAAATCAGGTAAAAGAGAGGAAGTGGTTTTGGCATCCAAAATTGCTGGACCCAATCCGAATTTTGGTTACATGAGAGACAAGTTAGATTTTTCACCAGCTAGCATCAAGTTTGCATTAGACCAAAGTTTACAACGCTTACAAACAGATTATCTTGATGTGTACCAATTGCACTGGCCGGAGCGCAAAACCAATTATTTTGGCCAACGCGGTTTTAAAGTTCAGGAGGATGCTTGGGAAGACAATATTCACAATGTTCTCGAAACATTAGACGGTTTTGTCAAAGAAGGAAAAATTAAACATATCGGACTTTCAAATGAAAATCCTTGGGGAATTATGCGTTTTCTAGAGGAAAGCAAATACAATGATTTGCCAAGAGTAAAAACGATTCAAAATCCATATTCATTATTGAATAGACTTTTTGAAAATGGTTCTGCTGAAATTTGCTTGAGAGAAAATGTTGGGTTATTAGCTTATTCACCAATGGCTTTTGGCGTTTTATCGGGTAAGTTTTTATCGGGCGAAGTGCATCCAAATGCTAGACTTAATTTATTTCCACAATATTCGAGATACAACAGTGCGCAATGTACAGAGGCTACCCGATTGTATCAAGAAATCGCTAAAAAAAACGGACTGACTCTGACAGAATTGTCCTTGGCATTTATAGCCCAACAACCTTTTGTAACCAGTACCATCATTGGCGCAACCTCATTGGAACAGTTAAAGGAAAACATAGATACGATTCAAGTAACACTTTCCGAGGAAATTCTAAAAGCAATTGATGAAGTTCAGGCTGTTATTCCTGATCCGGCACCGTAAATTAAAAAACCATTTTTTGTCATTCCGACAAAGGAGGAATCTCATATAATGGGATTTCTCCTTTGTCGGAATGACAATATAATAGCAAATTTAAACCTTGTGAACTTGTCGATTTCTTCGTGAACTTTGTGGTTAAAGCTGCAGCATTAAAGATCAAACTCATCATCATTAGCTAAAGAATCTACTTTTATTTGTGTGGAATCCTGTACTTTGAATTTGATAAAAGATTTTGCAGGTCCTGAAATTAGTATGGCTAACGACTTGTAAATAGTGTCATCCGGAGTCAAAAGTCCTCTTCGAAACATAATATTGGTTAAGAACGATTCTTGTTTTACGGCAAAATCTTTCAACATCCCTTGATTGTTAATCTGATACATGAATTTTTTAGGACTTGGAATAATTCGAGCGAGATACAAGCATTCGTTCAGCGATAATTCTGCAGGAGTTTTTTGGAAATAAAACTGACTTGCTTCGCCAATTCCATACACATTTGGACCCCATTCGATAATATTAAAATACACTTCGAGCATGCGTTCCTTACTCACAATGCGGTTGTTTTCCAAAATGTAAACCAATAAAATTTCTTCTAGCTTTCGAGAAACCGTTTTCTCCCGACTTAGGAATGCATTTTTTACTAATTGCATGCTGATGGTACTAGCTCCGCGGGAAAACTTTTTGGTTCTTATGTTTTTGACTATGGATTGTTTAAATGCTTCGGTGATAAATCCTCTATGACTAAAGAAAGAGGGATCTTCGGTTGTCAATACCGACTTTCTCAAATACGGTGAAATCTGTTCTAGTGGCGTGTAATTTGGATTCGCATTTCCTACCAAAACACCTCGTTGAAAAACATTGTTGATTAAAGCCCGATACATAAATTCGCCATTAAGTTTGTTGAGATTGGCTTCGCCGTATTTTGTAATTCTAAGGTTTTCTTTCTTCAATTTACTGTCAAAAACCAGTTGATTGGGTTTGTTTTGGTTGAAAGCAAAATCCAATTTATAATCAAAAGTTCCAGTGGCCTCCATTCCCTGAAAATGCGTAAACAAACCATCAGGAAGCGAAGTAATAAAATCCTGCGCTTTCATTTTTGGTAGGTTTACCTTGAGTTTGTAAATGGTATCTTTCTCTGTTTCGTAAGCGGCATAAGGATGAAATTTTATCTTATTCAACTGAACCGTTGAGCTGCTATCAATCGAGATAAAATTAGAACCGAGTAAGAAGCGGTAATCGAATTTGGCGTTTTTTAATAATACATCTTTGCTCGCAATTTTTGGGTGGTTGAGTTTTAAATTGGCAATAGCCATAAACCCATCAATATGTAGTTGATCACCATCTCTATCTATGTTTTGAATATTCAATCGAATAGAGTCAAAGCTTGATTTTAGGTTGAAACGCTCGTCTAAATACGGCATTTGGATGGCGCCAGTATCGATATTGACGAAACGGATATCGGCTTTTTTATTTCTTGGATCTGCAAATCCCTTGATTTTCCAACGTTGTGATATCGTATTGGTTTGAACTTGTATCGAAGTTTCGAGCTGTTTGTTGACCAAGCGCAGTTTTTGAAAATTGATGGTTGCTTTTTTCCCGTTATCATCGAGTCTAAAAGAAAGATTGTCCAGAATCATATCCGTTGGGACTAAATTCAGTGCTTTTGAGATGATTCTATAGGTAAACTGCGCGTAATCTTTTTTCTCATCGCGTATTTCTGTTTGATTGTCTTTTTTTAGAAAAGCATCAAAATTTCTCACTTTTCCTTTTTTTACTAACTGTACAAAACCGTTCTGGACTTCTAAAGTTCCCAGTTGAACATCACCAGTTAGGAGATGCCATAAATTGACACTAGTTTTTAGTTTCTGTATTTTAAACAACGTGTCTGCATTTTTAGGAACTAATATAATCTCCGAAAGATTCAGTCTTGAGAGTCCATCGAAGGACGCTTTTTTTATAGTAAAAGAGCTATTGTATTCGACTTGCATTTCATGGGAAACTTTGGCTATTGTTTGCTGTAATACGGCATCTCTAAATATATAAAAAGCAATAAGTATAGCGACAAACAATACAAAAAGTACTTTTGCTGCGATAAGTAGTTTTTGTTTTCCAGTTTTCATAAACAGTTGATTTAAGTATAAAATACAGCGACATGCATCTTGGGTATAAAGAAAAGGAATATAATACTAAAGGAAACATTTTTATGGTATTCTTTAGTACTTTGATTTGAAATTGAAAGTGTAAAATAAAAAAACTACAACGGAGAAAGCGTTGTAGTTTCTAAATTATTTTGCGGTAACGATAGTTTCAGTGTGTTAGGGCTTTGGTGTCTTAAATTGGGAAGGATTGTAATAGCGTCTCACTTTTTCTACAATTTGGTTTAACGTCATTTTATCGGCCGTTTCGACTGCTTTTAGTTTTCCGGGTTCTAATAAATGTTCTGTTAATAATTTATGTTCCAGTTTAATTTTGGTTTGTGCTGGACCAAAGACAATAAGCTCATCTGATTTTTTAACATACGAAAGGACTGATTTTATAAAATAGTCCAACTCTTGTTTTTTTCTTTCCTCAAATTTTTTGTCACTATTGCCATGATGAGCTCCAGAGAACGTCCCTTTATCGCCTTCTTTATTATGATAGACGCTATTTTCAACCTCAGAATCTATTTCAGTAATTTTTTCTGTATCACCATCAAGAGCGACAATTATCGCTTTTGAGGAATCAATCCAAATACCAGTTTGTCTTTTCATGGTTTTGATATTTTAAATTAAAATTGCTCGTTTTTGTGTTGTTTTATGCCAGCAAAATCAGATACAGTGATTTGAGCAGAATTGAGTCTACTTTATTTTTATTTTAGCAAGAAGTGGGCCGTGACTCTACTTCTTGCTAGAATTAGCACTTTGCCGAGATGTTTGGAATAAGAATTAATAGCAAGGAGTAAATGCTTCATTTTGTATCTTAATGTGTTGTTAGACATAAAGTTACAAAAAATAATATACCCTTTTCTTAATTTAGAGTATTTATTTTAAATCGTAAAGTAGGGCAATAAAAAACTGGAATGAGGCTCTTTAAATTTATGTGGTTTTAAGAATTATCCAAACAGTTCACTTACTACATCTTCAATTTTGGCAACCAATCGGATTTTGATCCCAGTGTTTTTCAAAGCGATTTTATTGTATTTGGATACAAAAATGGTTGAAAAACCTAGTTTTTCTGCTTCCTGTATGCGCTGGTCTACGCGATTTACGGGACGGATTTCACCTGAAAGTCCTACCTCGCCGGCAAAGCAAAAGTCTTTATTTACGGCAATATCTTCATTAGAGGATAAAATAGCGGCCACAACAGCCAAATCTATGGCAGGATCATCTACTGAAATCCCGCCGGTTATATTCAGGAAAACGTCTTTGGCGCCAAGCCTAAAACCAGCTCTTTTTTCTAAAACGGCCAAAATCATATTGAGCCTTTTGGCATTATAACCTGTGGTGCTGCGTTGCGGTGTTCCATAAACGGCGGTGCTTACCAAGGCTTGTATTTCAATCATCAACGGACGCATGCCTTCTAATGTGGAAGCAATTGCTGTTCCTGATAGTTCCTCATTTTTATGTGAAATCAATATTTCCGATGGATTTGAAACTTCTCTCAAACCATTGCCTAACATTTCATAGATACCAATTTCGGCAGTAGATCCAAAACGATTTTTTAACGAACGTAAAATGCGATACACGTGATTTCTATCGCCTTCAAACTGTAAGACGGTGTCAACCATGTGTTCTAAGATTTTTGGTCCAGCAATGTTTCCGTCTTTGGTGATGTGACCAATCAAAATTACGGGAATATTGGTTTCTTTGGCAAACTTGATCAGTTCAGCTGTGGTTTCCCGGATTTGAGAAATACTACCGGGAGTAGATTCAATATAATCCGTATGTAAGGTTTGAATGGAATCGATAATCACGATTTCCGGTTGTATGGCTTCAATTTGTTTGAAGATGTTTTGTGTTTTGGTTTCGGTAAGAATATAGCAATTATCTCCGCTGGGCGTAATTCTTTCGGCACGCATCTTTATTTGTTTCTGACTTTCTTCACCGGAAACGTATAACGTTTTATAAGGTAGCTTTAAAGAAATTTGGAGCAAAAGGGTACTTTTTCCAATGCCTGGTTCGCCACCCAAAAGGATCAATGAACCGGGAACTATTCCGCCACCTAGCACACGATTCAGTTCAGCGTCAGTAGTATCCATTCGGATTTCCTGAGCGGAATCAATTTCATTTATTCGTAAAGGTTTTGGTGCTTTGCTGCTAGTGGAAGTCTCACTTTTCCACGCTGTTTTTTCTTGTTTTTGGATAATTTCCTCTGCGATGGTATTCCATTCTTTACAAGAATTGCATTGTCCTTGCCATTTGGCGTATTGTGCTCCGCAGTTTTGGCAAAAAAAAGTAGTTTTTACTTTTGTCATTATTTTTTTGGTGTTTGACTGATCATATCATCGTATTTTTCCATCATACTATCTTTGGTAAGGTTACCGATTTCCTCTAATTGAGAAGCACTTTGATAGCGTTTCGCCGCTTTTTTTGGATCGCCCATTTTTTCATACATCAATCCCAATTCATAATCAGCAAGCATTGATTTTGGGTAGTTTTTGTTGGCTATTTCGGCTAATTTTTCTAATTCAGCGTATGCTTTATTTTTTAAAATGGCCGCTTCAATTGCTTTGAAATCATTGACGCGAATGGGTATTCTTAAGCCTAAATTTTTAGATATTACATCATATTTGTTAGTTAAGTAATCTACATAACCAGATTGAAGGACGGCAATTTTCTCCGAATATTCAGTAGAAGAAATGGGTTTGTACGTATCGAAAAATTGGTATAAAGCATTTGGAATCGAATACAAAACCAGTGAATAATGAGATGCACCTTTGAAATTGTCAAACTTGTAATTTAGTAACGGATTGGTAACCAGTTTTATATTTGTGTCTAATTTTTTGATAGAGGTTTGCAGTTTCTTTACATCGCCATCACCATTGGATTGATAATAAAAAATAGGTTGTTTAAGTTTTGAAAGTGACTCTGGAATACGGTTTTCCATATCAGGTGCTAGTTCTGGACTCAATGAAATATAGGCATTAAAAATAGGATTGTCTTTGTACAGAAAAAAATTCAAAAATCCCGCAGTCGTGTCATGGCCAGCAATCATTCGAAAAGGAGCTACAGGGTACTTTTTTTCTATGTATGGCAACAACTCCGCTCGAATGAATTCGAAAAATTTAGCGCCTTTTCCGGAAGGGACACCATCAGCTTTGTCATAATTGCAGTCGTCAAATCGTTCGTTATTTTTGTTTTGGCTGATGCCAACAATGATAATTTCAGGTAAATCATCCCAATAGGCTCCATAATTTAAGGCGCCGTAGAAAGGATCAAACAGATAATCGCCATCCAGTAAAATAAGAATAGGGTATTTTTTATTTGGGTTTTTATCAAAAGAAGTTGGGAGACCGATGGTGATTTCCCTGCTTTCACCAAGCACTTGAGAATCGAAAGCAATCACAGTTTTTTGTGAAAATACAGAAATGGAAAAGAGTAATAAGAGTATTAGTTTTTTCATGATTTGGATTGTTTTAGAATCTAGAGAATACTCTAAATAAGAGCAAGCAAGATAAACATTATTACTTTTAATTGAAAAAGAGTAGCGGTAAATGTTACTATTGCGCTTTGATTATAAGGTAGGAACTAGCGTTTAAAAAATAGCCACTAATTCTCTGATTTTAAAATGCAAAATCAGAGAATCAGTGGCTAAAAGATAGTGTTGATTGAATTCGTATAGCAATTAAGTCAACGAGTTGTCGTTTTCATTTGGAAAAATCACCCACGGTTTGAAGGTTTTAGCTTCTTCAAAATCTAGGGTTGCGTAGGATATGATGATGATGATATCGTCTTTTTGAACTTTTCTTGCTGCAGGACCGTTGAGGGTAATGGTTCCTGAATTTTTTTCGCCTTTAATGGCGTAGGTTTCAAAACGTTCTCCGTTGTTGATGTTTACAATGGAAACTTTTTCGCCTTCAATGATATTTGAGGCCTCTAATAATGATTCGTCAATGGTGATAGACCCGATGTAATTTAGATCGGCACCTGTCACTTTAACTCGGTGAATCTTTGATTTTAAAACTTGAATTTGCATGCTACAAAAGTAAATTAATTTAATGAAATGGTATCAATCAAACGGATATTGTTGACTAATACGGCTATGAAAGCGCGGTATTTTTTATTTTTATTTTTTCGATTACACGATATAAGGGTTGCTTCATCGGCAATGGTGAAGTATTCCAGCGTAAATTGAGGATTTTTTTTAAGGAATTTTTGAACCCATTCTGAGATTTTTGCTGCGCTATTTGTCGGAAATTTAGCTTTGACAGATGTCAATATTTGATATATAACTGCCGCTTCGTCTCTTTCCTGAGCAGATAAGCGTTCGTTTCTAGAACTCATGGCTAGATTGTTACTTTCTCTGTAAATGGGACAACCAACGATAACTACTTTTAAATTATTTTTAGCTACCATTTTTTTTACAATTTGCAATTGTTGGAAGTCTTTTTCTCCAAAGTAAGCATGGGTAGGTTCCACTATTTCAAAAAGGCGTTTGACCACAGTACCTACACCATTAAAATGTCCGGGTCTGAATTTGCCTTCCATTGGATATTCGAGGCCATCAAAATCAAACGATTGAGAAACGGGTTGTCCGTCATAAATATCTTCAACTGTAGGGGCGTATAAAATAATATTCGGATCCAAATTCGTAAGTTTTTTCACATCTTCTTCTAATGTCCTTGGGTATTTTGCCAGGTCTTCAGGATTGTTGAATTGGGTAGGATTCACAAAAATACTCACTACAGTATTTGTGTTTTCCGCCAATGATTTTTGCATTAAAGCCAAATGACCTTGATGTAAAGCGCCCATTGTTGGAACAAATCCAAGGGTAGAATGGATTGTTTTTATTGATTTCAAATAGTCCATTAAAGATGCTTTTCCGTAGAAAATAGGCATGGCAGTTTTATTAAAATTAAATGCAAACTTACTATTTTAGTTAATAACTGCATAAATTTTTGTAATTTTGCATGGTTTTTATTGCCAATAAATAAAGTAAATTACAATATGAAAGATAAGAGGATATTATATGTATCATCTGAAGTGGTGCCCTATCTTGCTGAAAACGAGGTCTCTTTAATGTCTTATGACGTTCCAAAAATGATTAATGATCAAGGTGGACAGATAAGAATTTTTATGCCAAGGTATGGAAATATTAACGAGAGAAGACACCAATTGCACGAAGTAATTAGACTTTCGGGGATGAATTTGGTAGTGAATGACTTGGATATGCCATTGATTATAAAAGTAGCTTCTATTCCAAAAGAAAGAATTCAAGTATACTTTATCGATAACGATGAATATTTTAAAAGAAAAGCGACGTTTACAGATGAAGAAGGAGTGATGTATCCTGACAATGACGAACGTGCTATTTTCTTTGCTAAAGGAGTTGTGGAAACCGTTAAAAAACTCAATTGGGTTCCAGATATTATACATGTTCATGGATGGATGGCTGCCATGTTGCCTATTTATATGAAGCATTTTTATAAAAATGAAGCCTTGTTTTCTGAAACAAAGATTGTTACTTCTGTTTACAGTCAGTCCTTTGAAGGAACTTTGAATGTGGAAATGATCAATAAAGTAAAGTTTGACGGAGTTCCTGCTGATGCAATTGCGGATTTGGCAATACCAGATTACGAAAATATTATAAAGTCGTCCATAAAGCATTCTGATGCCGTGATTATTGCCTCAGAAAACCTCTCTTCAAGTTTAACAAAATTTATAGAATCTTCAGGAAAACCTTTTTTACCTTTCGCTCCGAAAGATGCATTCGCAGAAGCGTATACTAACTTTTACTTAAACGAGGTTCTTTAAATTAAACTTTTTTAATAAATATGTACAATAATTCTTTTTTTAAGAAAATCCTGATAGTGGCAACTGTTGTGTTTTTATATTCATGTGATAAAGATTACAACGAAGTTGGTGGTGATTTGATTGGTGGAAACAATTTTGATCTTAATAAAGCCTCCTACGGTGTTTTAGGTTACAATCAAAAAACAGGACCAATTCAATCTAATAATCTTGAAGTAAATCCATTGGGAATTTATAGTAATTCAAACTTTGGGGAAACCACTGCGAATTTTAATACCCAATTAACTCTTCCAGTTTTTACCACTGTTGTCAGTTCAAATCCTTATGTTGAAAGTGTTGTGTTAACACTTCCTTATTATACGGATCCATCGCAAACGAAAGTAAATGCCGATGGCAGCCGTGCATATGTTCTTGATTCGATTTACGGCGTGGAAAAGGCTAAAATGAAATTGAGTATCTATGAATCAGGTTATTTCATGAGAGATTCAGATCCTGATTCCGGTTTTCAGCAACAGCAAAAATATTTTACAGATCAAAATACTGAGTTTAACAATTTAAAAAAAGCTACACTTTTAAATGACAGTTCAGATAAGTCTCAAAATGAAGAGTTTTTCTTTAATCCTGAGGAACATGTAGTTGTAACGACAGATTCAATTACTAATGTAAAATCTACGGCTTACACGCCACCAGGTATGAAGTTGAATTTGAGCAGAGACTACTTTAAAACCAGAATTATTGATGCAGTTAATAGTGGTAAATTGGCTTCAAATGATGTTTTCAAAAATTATTTTAGAGGACTTTACTTTAAAATGGAAAAATCAGGAAGCAGTGCTGGAAATTTAGCAATGTTAAATTTTAGAGCGGGAAAAATTACGATTAAGTACAATGAAGATTTAGTGTCTACTACTGCTGCCGGTATTACTACAACGACGAGAGTAAAAAAGACTATTGAGCTTAACTTAACTGGAAATACGGTTAGTTTGTTGAACAATGATTTTACCACCTCTGGTGCTGCTTATGCTGCTTTGCCAAGTACAGGAAATAGAACAGACGGTGATGATAAATTGTTTCTAAGAGGGGGCGAAGGTTCCGTAGCGGTGCTGCAGCTTTTTGATCCTAAAGATCTAAAAGGGTACGATGCTAACGGAGTTCTTACAGGCCCTAATGGAGTTTCCGATGAATTAGATGATTTAAGAAATCCAGCCGATGGTAAAAAGCTTTTGGTAAACGAAGCAAATTTAGTTTTCCATATCGATGCCGATGCAATGTCGTCCAGTAATGAGCCGCAAAGAATTTATCTTTACGATTTTAAAAATAGCCGACCATTAGTAGATTACTCCTTAGATCCTACTTCTAATAGTACTAATCCAAAGAAATCCAAAGCTTTTTTTGACGGTATGATTAAAAAGGATGCAACTAGTAAAAGAGGAGTTACGTATAAAATTAGAATTACAAATCAGATACGAAATCTAATAAATAATAAAGATTCAACTAATGTTAGTCTAGGACTTGTTGTTACTGAAGATATTGGTATAATAGCATCTTATAAAGTAAAAACGCCAAATGCTTTTATTTCTCAGGCCCCAAAAGCTTCAGTGATGAATCCTTTAGGGACGATTTTATATAGCGGAAAATCTACCGTTCCTGTGGAGAAAAGATTGAAACTTGAAATTTATTATACAAAACCTAATTAAACCAAGACTATGTGTGGAATCGTTGGATATATTGGATACAGAGAAGCTTATCCTATTGTAATTAAAGGATTAAAAAGGCTGGAATATAGAGGTTATGACAGTGCTGGTGTGATGTTGTACGATGGTGAAAATTTAAAAGTTTGTAAAACCAAAGGAAAGGTGTCAGATCTTGAAGAGCGAGCCTCAAAGGAAATGACAATCAATGGAAGCATTGGAATTGGGCATACACGTTGGGCCACTCATGGTGTTCCAAATGATGTGAATTCACATCCTCATCTTTCGAATTCAGGTGATTTGGCTATTGTTCACAATGGAATTATCGAGAATTATGCTCCTTTGAAAGCAGAATTAATTAAAAGAGGGTATGTTTTTCATTCGGATACAGATACAGAAGTGCTTGTAAACCTTATTGAAGAAGTACAGAAAAAAGATAACCTAAAATTAGGTAAAGCTGTTCAGGTAGCTTTAAATCAAGTAGTAGGAGCTTATGCGATTGCTGTTTTTGATAAAAAAAATCCAAATGAAATCGTTGCGGCCCGTTTAGGTAGTCCATTAGCAATTGGGGTTGGAGAAGGAGAGTTTTTCATAGCCTCAGATGCTTCACCTTTCATAGAATATACGGCTAATGCTATTTACCTAGAAGATGGTGAAATGGCAAATATCCGATTGCACAAACAAATGAAAGTACGCAAAATTAAAGATGATTCTTTGGTTAATCCTACGATTCAAGAACTTCAAATGAACTTGGAGCAAATTGAAAAAGGAGGGTACGATCATTTTATGTTGAAAGAAATTTATGAGCAACCTAGCGTTATTAAAGATACTTACCGTGGAAGGCTTCATGCAAATGAAGGATTAATCCAAATGGCAGGTGTTGAAGATAATCTAGAAAAATTCTTAAATGCAGAAAGAATTATTATTGTTGCCTGTGGTACTTCTTGGCATGCTGGTTTAGTTGCCGAGTACGTTTTTGAGGAGTTTGCTAGAATTCCAGTTGAGGTAGAATACGCCTCTGAATTTAGATACAGAAATCCAATTATTAATAGTAAAGATATCGTCATTGCTATCTCTCAATCAGGAGAAACGGCGGATACGATGGCAGCAATAAAACTAGCTAAAGAAAATGGTGCATTTGTTTTTGGAGTTTGTAATGTAGTAGGTTCTTCTATTTCAAGAGAAACTCACGCTGGTGCTTACACGCATGCAGGACCTGAAATAGGTGTTGCTTCCACCAAAGCTTTTACCACGCAAATTACTGTTTTGACTATGATTGCTTTGCGTTTGGCTAAAGCCAAAGGAACATTGTCGAATTCTGTTTTTCACAGCTATTTGCAAGAATTAGAAATTATTCCTGACAAAGTAAAAGAGGCTTTAGAAACAAATGACAGAGCAAAAGAAATAGCTGCTGTCTTTAAAGATGCCCCTAATTGTTTGTATTTAGGTAGAGGATATAATTTTCCTGTAGCTCTGGAAGGTGCATTGAAATTAAAAGAGATCTCCTATATTCATGCTGAAGGATATCCTGCAGCAGAAATGAAACACGGACCGATAGCATTAATTGATGAGCACATGCCGGTAGTTGTAATTGCGCCAAAACAAGGACACTACGATAAAATTGTTAGTAATATCCAAGAGATTAAATCCAGAAGTGGAAAAATCATAGCAGTAGTAACTAAGGGTGATACACAAGTGCGTGAATTGGCGGATTATGTGATAGAAATTCCAGAGACATCAGATGCGCTATCGCCATTGATTACCACAATACCTTTACAGCTTTTGTCTTATCATATTGCTGTTATGCGCGGATGTAATGTAGATCAGCCCCGTAATTTAGCAAAGTCAGTTACTGTAGAGTAAATTTATAGTATTCTATTTTTATACTAAAGCCTCGAATATTCTTTTCGGGGCTTTTTTATGCGTTGTTTTTTCGAGGCACGGTAAAGCCCTGATACTTGGCGATAGTGACAAAAAAATGATAAATTTTTAAGGTTTTATCACTTTTATCAAATATCTAAAAATTAATAAAAATTTTGTGATATCTGTATTTTTTATATGCGCGCATAGTGATATTCTGTTTTTTTGATGCAAATTTTAACATTAAATAATTAAATTCAAATATAGAATAAGTGCAAATGAGGCAAATTAACTGATAAATATGAAATTTTTAAGGTGCTTTTTTATTAATATCAAAAATATTTGTACTTTGGCTTCATAAACCAACAAATTATAACCCAATGAGAGTGTATTTACTTTTTTTGTCATTGTTTTTTTGTAGCCTAACCTTTGCTCAAAACTCAATTTCTGGTATTGTTACAGACAGTAGCAACCAACCTATTCCTGGAGCCAACATTAAGATTGTTGGAGATTCTTCGGGTACAACTACCGATTTAGATGGTGCATTTACATTGCAATCTACAGCAAAGCCACCTTTTACAATTGAGGTTACTAGTGTGGGATATCGATCCCAAAAAATTGCAATTTCTTCAAATAATCAAAAAATTGCTGTAACGCTTTTAGATGAGGAGAATAAGCTAGACGAAATTGTGGTTTCAGCTTCAAGAACTCCTGAAAGAGTGATTGAGTCACCAGTTACTATTGAAAGAATGGGTATTCAACAAATTAAAAACACTACTGCACCTACATTTTATGATGGTTTAGAGAATCTTAAAGAGGTGCATTTTAATACAAGTAGTATTTCCTTTAAATCGATTAATACTAGAGGATTTTCTAGTGTGGCAAATACGCGTTTTATGCAATTGGTGGACGGAATGGATAATTCATCACCTGCTTTGAACTTTGTATTAGGGAATTTAATTGGACTATCGGATATCGATGTTGCTAGTGTGGAGTTACTTCCAGGAGCATCTTCAGCTTTATACGGTGCAAATGCCTTCAATGGTATTTTGTTTATGAACAGTAAAAATCCTTTTACAAATCAAGGGATTAGTACGTATGTAAAATATGGTCAGACCACGCAACAGGCTGCGGGTACTAATGATTATTTTGATTTTGGATTAAGAGCTGCCAAAGCGTTTAGCAAGCATTTTGCTGCTAAAGCAAATTTTAATTTTTTGAGAGCAACGGAGTGGATTGCTGCTGATCAAAGAAGTATTACCGGTGGTTCCGTTGGGCACGCTAATAATCAAAATTATGATGGTTTAAACTTGTATGGAGATGAGGTTACAACCTTCATAACTAATGTAGGTCAAGTAAGCAGAACGGGATACCGTGAACAAGATTTGAATGATAACAAAGTAAGAAGTGTAAAAGCTGATTTTTCTTTGCATTTTAAACCTTGGGAAGGGGAAACTGAAATTATTTTACAACATAAAATAGGTTTAGGAAGTACAATATATCAAGGAGCAAATAGATACGCATTAGGCGATTTCTTCATGCAACAATCGAAATTGGAAATAAAAGGAAAAAATTTCTTTATCAGAGGATATGTGACTGACGAGGATGCGGGAAATTCTTATGATATGCGTTTTGCTGCTTGGAATGTTAACAGAGCTGCAAAATCAGATACAGAATGGTTTACGAACTATGCTACGGCATACCAACTTTCGGGTGCTGTTTTAGGTACTAACGCACAACAATCAGCTGCAAATGCTAGAAATTATGCTGATTTCAATATCAAACCAACAGGATTGCCTTTTTTACCAACTCCAGCGGGAAGTGCAAGATTTGAGCCAGGTTCTATCCAGTTTAAGAATGCTTTAGCAGTAGCAATTGCTGAGCCAGATCTAACAAAGGGAGCTAAATTTATTGATCAGTCAAAAATCTATCATTCAGATGTGAATTATAATTTTAAAGATTTAGTGAAATTTGCTGAGATTCAATTAGGTGGTTCTTTTAGACAATATGAAATGAATTCTCAAGGAACAATCTTTACTGATTTTGATGGTCCTTTACGATATAATGAATATGGTGCTTACGGGCAATTGACTAAAAAATTCATGGATGACCGCTTGAAATTTACAGGATCAGCGCGCTACGATAAAAGTCAAAATTTTAACGGAAACATTTCGCCACGTGTATCCTTGGTGTATTCTGCAGGAGCAACTAAAAGACACAATTTTAGAGCTTCATATCAAACAGGATTTAGAAATCCTACAACACAAGATCAGTACATTGGTCTTGACTTAGGGCCGTTTGCTTTGATTGGTTCTGCTCCTGAGAATTTAGATCGTTTCACAGAGGTTAGAGGAGTTAGTGCTGCAAGTCAAGCATTGGGAATACCTGCAACTTTGACATTAACAGGTCAAAATGCATACAATAATTCATATACTTTAACTTCGGTACAAGCATTTAGTGCTGCCATTGCCGCCAACCCAACAAATGTTCCTGCAGCAGCAGTTTTATTGAAAACGGCTAATCCTAGATTAGTTAAACCAGAAGAGGTACAAGCAATTGAATTGGGGTATCGTTCTGTTGTAAACAACGATTTGTCAATTGATGTGAATGGATACTATAATATTTACAATGATTTCATGAATACTTCAAGAGTAATCAGTCCGTATTATGGAGATGTTAATACAACATTTGACTTTGGTAATCCAGCTACATTGGCTACGCTATCGGCTTTAGGAAATGGTGATAGAAGAGTTTATCAAGTATATACCAATACAACTGCAAAAATTACTTCATTAGGTTTTGGTGTAGGTTTATCTAAAAAAGTTTATAAAGATTTTGAATTGGGCGTGAATTACAATTATGCTGAATTTAATTTTAACCAAGAAGAAGATCCTAGTTTTGTAGCTGGTTTCAACACTCCAAAACACAGAGTAAAAGCTTCAATTGGAAATTCAAGATTGTTTGAAAACTTTGGTTTCAATATAAACGCAAGATACAACACGGAGTATTTATGGCAGTCTTCTTTTGCTGATGGGATTGTTCCAGAAAACACAGTGTTAGATGCTCAAATTAACTATGGTTTTCCTAAATTAAAATCAGTACTTAAAGTAGGTGCTACTAATATTGGTGGAAAGGATTATATTCAAGTAATTGGAGCGGGTGCTATAGGTCAACAATGGTTTGCTTCATGGACAATCAACCCATAAAACTAAAAAGGGCAATAATTTTAAAAAATATATTATGATAAAAAATTTCAAATGGCTGTTGTTGATTTCGCTAACCTTCGCAGCATGTAATAACGACGATGAAGTAGTTGTCGAAGAGCCGTTAACAGCGGGTACAGCAGATTTTTCGAAATTTGTTGCCTTAGGAGATTCATTTGCAGCTGGATACAGTGATGGAGCGCTTTTTAAAGCGGGTCAAAAAAATTCGTATCCAAACATCATGGCTGAGCAGTTTGCTTTAGTTGGTGGAGGTGCTTTTACAAATCCATTCATGGCAGAGGACAATAGAGGAGGTTTTTCTATTGGTGGGAATCAAATCCCTCAGTTCCCAACGCGTTTGTATTTTAATGGAGCTGGACCTGTAAATGTTTCTGGTGTTTCAGGGACTGTTTTTGGTGCTAGTATCTCTGGATATTACAGTAATATGGGTGTTCCAGGTGCAAAAGCAATTCATTTAGGAGTAGCAGGTTACGGTCAAGCAAATCCATATTTTGGACGATTTGCTAAAACGGCAATGTCAAGTGTGCTTAAAGATGCTACGGATCAAAACCCAACTTTTTTCTCCTTATTTATTGGTGGAAATGATGTTTTGGGATATGCAACTAATGGGGGTGTGCCAACGTCACAAGATCCAGTGTTAGGGAATGACATTACGCCTACAGGTACTTTTAATGCGGCTTATAATGCTTTAGCGACGACTCTTGCTACTGGAGGCAGAAAAGGGGTTGTTGCAAACTTACCGTATATCAATAATCTTCCATTTTTTACAACAGTTCCTTTTAATCCAGTACCGTTAGATGCAGCTACAGCAACACAGTTGAACACGCAGTTGTTGGGACCTGTCAAACAAATTCTTACAGCTTTGGGTGCAGGCACTAGAATTAAAACATTAACTGCTTCGGCTACAAATCCGCTATTGATAAGAGATGAAACCTTAGTGAATTATAGCGCTCAGATTACTGGTGCATTAGTAGCTGCTGGAGTTCCTGCTGGTCAAGCAGGCTTAATGGGTAGTTTATATGGGCAGGCACGTCATGCTAATGGTGGTGCAAATGTGGCAAATAAAGATTTTATATTACTGACTACTAGAACCGTTATTGGAACGCCACAAGCTGGAATTCCAGCTCCTTTTAATACAGTTGGGGTGACTTATCCTTTACAAGATAGTAGAGTTTTAACAGCTTCAGAGGTTTTAGAGATAAAAGTAGCTACAGATGCTTATAATGTAACAATTAAAGCTGCTGCAGAATCTAATGGGTTGGCTTTTGTTGACGCTGCTTCCGTTTTGAATCAGTTGAACAATGGCGGAATTCGCTTTGGTAATTTTCACATGACTGCTGCTTATGTGACTGGAGGTACTTTTTCTCTGGATGGAGTTCATCCAAGTCCTAGAGGTTATGCTCTGATTGCGAATAAATTCATAGAAGCGATTAATGCTAAATACGGTTCTAATCTTAAAGGGGTTGACTTAGGTTTATATGGAATTCAATATCCAGCGACAATTCAATAATTAAAATTCATTTTTTTTTTTTTACAATAAACAGCCACCCGTCTTTTGACGTGGTGGTTGTTTATTTTAAGGATATTGCTGTCTTTTGTCCGTTTCTTGGTCATTTCTATGCGAACTATTAAAAATATCCTTTTTTTATCGCAAAAGGTGTTGATTTTTTATTTTAAAAAATTATCTTTGCGCTCTGAAAAAGGCATTTAATCGATACGTTTCGATTAGTACTAATTCATAAACCTAAATAGCTATTTAATAAACACATAAGTAATGTCAAAAGTAATAGGAAAAGTTGCCCAGATCATTGGACCAGTAGTTGACGTAGTTTTCAACGGTAAAGATGTTGAACTTCCAAAAATTTATGATTCGTTAGAAATCACAAAAAAAGATGGTACTTTATTGGTACTTGAAGTACAATCTCACATTGGTGAAAATACAGTACGTACCATTTCGATGGACTCAACAGATGGTTTGAGCAGAGGTTATGAAGTAGTTGGAACAGGGAATCCTATCCAAATGCCAATTGGTGCCG
Source organism: Flavobacterium sp. CG_9.1 (assembly GCF_015751645.1). NCBI lineage: Bacteria > Pseudomonadati > Bacteroidota > Flavobacteriia > Flavobacteriales > Flavobacteriaceae > Flavobacterium > Flavobacterium sp. CG_9.1. Next base: position 122,620 of record NZ_JADOVC010000003.1, on the reverse strand, counting down.
ATGTTTACGGTCGTTTATTCAACGTAATTGGAGATGCAATCGACGGTTTAGGTAATTTACCAAAAACAGGAGAAAACGGAATGTCTATTCACAGACAAGCACCAAAATTCGAAGATTTATCTACTTCTTCTGAAGTTTTATTCACCGGTATTAAAGTAATCGATTTAATTGAGCCTTATTCAAAAGGAGGAAAAATTGGGTTGTTTGGTGGTGCAGGTGTTGGTAAAACAGTATTGATTCAGGAGTTGATTAACAATATCGCTAAAGGTCACGGTGGACTTTCTGTATTCGCAGGAGTAGGGGAAAGAACACGTGAAGGGAATGATTTACTTCGTGAGATGTTAGAGTCTGGAATTATAAAATACGGGGATGAATTCATGCACTCTATGGAAAATGGAGGATGGGATTTATCTAAAGTGGATATGCCAGGAATGAGAGAGTCTAAAGCTACTTTCGTTTTCGGTCAAATGAATGAGCCACCAGGAGCTCGTGCTCGTGTAGCACTTTCTGGATTATCTATTGCGGAGTATTTCCGTGATGGAGCAGGAACTGATCAAGGGAAAGATGTATTGTTTTTCGTGGATAATATCTTCCGTTTTACTCAAGCAGGTTCTGAGGTTTCGGCACTTTTAGGTCGTATGCCATCTGCAGTAGGATACCAACCAACATTAGCAACAGAAATGGGTGCTATGCAAGAACGTATTACTTCTACAAACAAAGGGTCTATTACATCTGTACAAGCGGTTTACGTGCCTGCGGATGATTTAACGGATCCAGCTCCGGCTACAACTTTTGCTCACTTAGATGCAACAACAGTATTATCTCGTAAAATTGCGGAATTAGGTATTTATCCTGCGGTGGATCCATTGGATTCCACTTCAAGAATTCTTACTCCTCAAATTTTAGGTGATGAGCATTATGATTGTGCACAAAGAGTGAAAGAGATTTTACAAAAATACAAACAATTACAAGATATTATCGCAATCCTTGGTATGGAAGAGTTATCTGAAGAAGATAAATTATCTGTTTCAAGAGCGCGTCGTGTACAACGTTTCTTATCTCAACCATTCCACGTTGCAGAGCAATTTACAGGATTGAAAGGAGTTTTAGTTGATATCAAAGATACCATTAAAGGATTTAACATGATTATTGACGGTGAATTAGATCACTTGCCAGAATCAGCTTTTAACCTTAAAGGGACTATTGAAGAAGCTATCGAAGCTGGAGAAAAAATGTTAGCGGAAGCTTAAAAATTAGTTTTAAAGTTTAAAGTTTAAGATTCTCAAGTAACCTTAAACTTTAAACTTTTAAGCTTTAAACTGAAAAATTATGTTATTAGAAATAGTGTCACCAGAAGCAAAATTATTTTCAGCTGACGTAACTTCGGTTACATTGCCAGGAGTTGATGGAAGCTTTCAGATTTTAAATAACCACGCACCAATCGTTTCTATTTTAGGAAAAGGTGTAGTGAAAATTACAGCTTCTAACTTTGCTTTTGCAAAAGAGGTTGCAGGTAAATTTACTAAACTAGATGCTCAAAATTACACCCTTGCTATCAATTCAGGAACAATTGAAATGAAAGACAATAAAGTGATTGTTTTAGTAGATTAAGACATGTCAAAATAAAAAACAAAAGTCATACAGTAATGTGTGACTTTTTTTTTGAAGCTATTTCCAGCTATACGTTTCAATCTTTTGCTTTTTAAAGAAAAAAGCAAAAGGATTTCCACTGCTATCTGGGCTAGGGATTTGACTTTTCCAGATTATTCTTCTTTTACAAACTCCATAATGTCCCCGGGTTGGCATTCCAGAATCTCACAAATTGCCTCCAAAGTAGAAAACCGAACCGCCTTTGCTTTTCCGGTTTTCAAAATAGAAAGGTTAGCTGTTGTGATTCCCATTCTTTCAGCTAATTCATTTGAGCGCATTTTTCGCTTGGCAAGCATAACATCTAAGTTGATAATGATGGGCATGGCTATATTGTTAGATTGTTTTCTGTCTCGATGGTATTTCCTTTTTTAATAACATCAGCTAAAGCCAATAAGCCAATCCCTATTGCAAGTAATAGTAGATACATAATTATATCAGATAGTGTTTGTTCTTCTGGGGATTGATACATTACCAACAGACTAATGATGATTCCAAAGAGGCTAATGAATAGCAGCAAGTAACCACTTTTTTTAAATCTATCAGAGCTTTTGACGTTAAAAAAGCCTTCTTTAATAAATGCTTGCAGCCCCTTTTGAATATTAAATAGGGCAAATAGTACTATCGCTATTCGTACTAACATAATATAGGGACTGAAATCCCCAAAAAGGGAATCTTTATACATTAAAGTTATTGCTTCATTAGATAGGTTATAGCGCAAGCATTCGTTTATGGGGATAGCCAAGAGTAAAATCCCTATAAATATTTTTAATACCCAATTCAGAATAATTATTTTTTTCATCTTATTTCAATTTTTTAATCTAGTTAATTGCTGATTTTAATCGGAGGCTGTAATTGATTAGTAGTGCTAAATTGTTAATTCGTTTTCTTCCTTTATATTCTTAGCTATTTTGAAAACCTCACTAATCACCATGAAAAACAATCCCAAACTAATTGAAATTAAGAAGGAGTCATAGCTTCCAAATTCTATTGAGAAGCCTACAGTGCCTCGATTGATGTAAGTAAAGATAAATAAGGATAGATGGCTAATAAGCGAAGAGCTGATAACTAATTTACCGATTAAATTAAAATTTTCTATAACCTCAGATTTAAAGATTTCTTTTCTTTGGAAATACCCAACCACTTTTCTCAATACGTAGATGCTGTATAAAAAGAGAAATCCACTGATCACATTTGCTAAAATAATCAGCTTAGAAAGTAGCGTAGTAGGTGTTATTACGTGTCCCTTTATTTTTACAGGGATATCCATATTAGAATCAAATAAATATAAAGTTAGCAAAATCAGAATTCCAATTCCGCTGATTAAAGAAAAAAACCAGAAAAAGTCCAAAACAGCTCTCAAGATTTGTAATTTTTTCATTTTTATAAAGTTATAAGTTGTGACAAATATATGATAATTATTGATAAACAATAATTAAATATTCTAAAACAATAAAATTTTTTAAAGATTAATTTTAGGAACTTTTATTTTATTCTAATTCTAAGATTGAAACTATGTCAAGAGAAGTCGATTTATAGATTTTCATTAAAAAAGCCTAACAGGTTTCCAACATCTGTTAGGCTTGAGTTGATAAAGAATTTTTAAACAAACCTTTAAACAAATTATCAACCGTGAAAATCAATATGGATTCTTTTTAATTCATTTTTCGCATGTATGTTTTAATGATGTTTTAGAAACTGTTTGTAGCTAAAATCTAGTTGATATACCAATGTTGATAGTATAATCAGCAAATGCCGCGTCACCTTGAACATGAGTTCCTGTTTTGATCGAATTTTCTTTGTCGGTTACACTTTGCGTACGATTGCGAACTACTGCAAATGGTACAGAAGCAAATACTACTACTTTTTTATATTCATAGTTTAAAGAAGGTTCTATGGACCAAATGTATCCAGGACGACGGAAATCTCCGCTTCCACCCACGAGATCATTCACAGGGATTCCTTCTAATCTAACTCCTGCGGCTACAGACAAACCTTTTATTTGATTCACGGAATAAGTAAAACCTGCTCTAAACATATATTGATCTGGAACACTCATAGTCGCTTCGTTGGCTAATCGTGATGCTAACGTTTCTCTGTAAGTTCTTGTACCGTTTTGCTCGCGTGGATTTATTAAATAATAGAAATTTCCGTAAACGCCAAAGTTTTCTATGAAGTTGTAAAATGTATTTACTTCAAAAGTAAATCCGGTTCCGCCGTCTCCCAACTGTATGGATTGATCTACTGGACGCAACTCTTTTGTCCCGTTTGGACCTACATTGTAAAAATAATCTTTATAGTTGTAATCACCGGTTGGTAACTTTATCCCTAATCCTAATTGCAGATTGCCTTTAGCGTATTTTGTCGGATCTAACATCCATCGGTAAGCGGCGAATCGGATGTCGCCTATTCCAAATGAGCGAGTAGAGTGGCGTTCTCTTTTTACGTAAGTGCCATTGACTAATCCATGTTCGTATAAGGAGGAACGAACATTGTTCGAAATAGGAAGATCGACCATAACGGACCAGCGGTTGTTTAATATTCTGGTTAACGAAAGATTGAAAACAGAGGTATAATTGATTACTTCTGTTTTATGAAGCAACCTATCTTTGTTTTCTTTTCTTCCTGAAAAGTGTCTAAATGATCTAAAATAGCGACCGCTGCTGGCAAATTGCCATCCGGAAACGGCACTGCTGTCAGCGTGAATCGACATGCAACTTGTCGCATTCCCTTTGATAGCCACACATCCTTGCGCAGCTGTTGTTTCCGAATTAAACGCAATTGTTACAAATAGGATAAAACTACAAACGGATTGTAATGGAGATAGATTTTTCAATTTTTGGTTTTTTTGAATGGTTACTGATATAAAATAAGCCTATAACAACTTCTTCCAAAAAGGAAGTCATTTTTTAAAATAGTGGTTTGTTGATTAAAAGTGTCGCTTTAAATCAAGAATTACTGTTGGCTTTCGCCAAAAATGTACTTGTTGTTTAAATGGAAATTTGATGAATTAAAGCATTTCTGTGAAATAGTGACGCTGTTCAAAATCTAAATTTGCTATCAATTTAATTCAGGATACTAGAAGCTAGTGCTACAAAACAAACCAGAATTGAAATATAGTATGCCGGTGAAATCATCTAAAAAAATGAAATCAGAAAACACAAAAGTTTATTTTGCATTTTTGCAGGCTTAATTTTTAATGAAAGGTTTGGTAAATGTACAGCTTTAGCCAAAAAGCAATCGTGAAGTATCTTGGCTTTGCAAATGCCAGATCAAAGCGAATGATTTCACTAAAATGAAAGAGGATTTAAGCGAAATCGGGTGGTGAATATGACACCGAATAGTACCCGGAAGCAAGTGCTTGAGTTGGAGTAATGATAGATTCAATTGAATGTAGGATTGTTTTTGGAGAAAAATTCAGGCAAACAGTAGTGTTTGGAATATAATCTTGAAGAAAAGATTTCATGAGTTTTTTAACCGGAGACTCTTTTGATGAAGATCCGTTGAATAATTGATTGTCTACAATGTCTTTTAAATCTTGACTGATCGCATCTTGATGTGAATTGCGCAGGTAGTACAAACTAAGTATGTTGTTTTGAATTCTTTTCTTGAAAATATGGTAGCTTTTATTGTTAATGACAACATCTTCATTGACATACTCAAAATCAGTGTCTTCAATAAAAGAGTATAAAGTGGCGTTCAACTCGATGACTTGAAACTCTGAATCGTGTCTTTTTTCCATAGCAGCTACCCACGCTTGCTCTTCTTGATAAGCAAACATAAGATAGTAACCCATCGCATTGTAGAATAAAGTTACGAGTAAGAAAAGCGATGCAATTCGTTTCATTGTCGTCGAAAGTAAAAAACTATTCAATACGTTAACAGTTCTATTATTTATTTTAAGTTTTTTTTAACACATTTTCATGAAATTTGAAAATCGAAACCGTTTTCGTAAAAAATTGTATAATATTTATCTATTCTTTTATTGTAATTGTTAAATCATAATTAAATTATTGCTTTATGAAAACCGAAATAATTTTTATTCATCAATAAAAACAGATTTTTTTTGAAATTTTACTTAAAAACGAAACAAATAACACACAGAATTCATAAAACAAAAAAGATGCTTATTTTTGCAGACTATGAAACAATTTCCAGAGAATCTAACAGGCAAACTTCAAATTCGAAAACAAGCTAATGCTTTACGAAAGTTACCCATTTCAAGTAATTTAATTGATTTTGCTTCGAATGATTATCTTGGATTGTCGAAGTCGGAATGTATTTTTCATAAAACACATCAGTATTTAATAGATAAAAAGTGTGTTCAAAACGGTGCGACTGGCTCCCGACTGTTGTCAGGGAATCATAGTTTATTTGAGGAAACAGAAGACGTTATTGCTACGTTCCACCAATCAGCCACCGCCTTAATCTTCAATTCCGGTTACGATGCCAATGTTGGTTTTTTTAGTGCCGTTCCACAAAAGGGCGATTTGATTTTATACGATGAATTGTGCCATGCTTCTATTCGGGACGGAATTCAATTATCCAATGCCAAGGCCTATAAATTCAATCATAATGATTTTGAAGATTTAGAAAAGTTAATTTTAAGGAATCCAGACACCACTATTTATATTGTCACCGAATCTGTTTTTTCTATGGATGGCGATTGTCCAAATCTAGAAGAATTGGTTTCGATTTCAACTAAACACAATTGTTATCTTGTTGTTGATGAAGCACATGCTTTGGGGGTTTTTGGTTCAAAAGGTGAAGGATTTGTTCAAATGTTGGGATTGCAAGAGCATGTTTTTGCTCGAATTATGACTTTCGGGAAAGGATTGGGGTGTCATGGAGCCGCGATTTTAGGTTCGGTTGAATTGAGGGATTATTTAGTGAATTTTGCCCGAAGTTTTATTTATACCACAGGGCTTTCGCCGCATTCGGTAGCCACGATTTTGGTAGCCTATCAATTTTTAGAAAAAGATAAAAAAAATATAGAAGTACTTCGAGAAAACATCATTCAGTTCAATCAAGAAAAGAATATGTTGGGATTAAAACCACTTTTTGTCCGAAGTAAATCCGCGATACAATCGGCTATTGTTCCAGGAAATGAAAAAGTAAAAGCAATAGCCAGCCAGCTTCAAGAAAAAGGATTTGATGTGAAAGCAATTCTTTCGCCAACCGTTCCAGAAGGTCAGGAACGACTTCGTTTTTGTTTGCACAGTTATAATTCGCATGAGGAAATATCCGAAGTGTTGCGATTGTTGAGTACTTTTGTTTTTTAGCCACAGATGACACGGATTAAACGGATTTTAACTTTTAAATAGTAAAAAATGACTGAAATTTTGCACAAAGAATTGTCGGAATCTATTTTGAAAGTTTTTTATGAAGTTTACAATGAATTGGGGTATGGTTTTCTTGAAAAGGTATGTCAAAATGCAATGTATTTGGAATTAAAATCGCAAGGTTTTAAAGTGGAACCTCAAAAGCAAATTAAAGTATATTATAAAAACGAACTTGTTGGTGACTTTTTTGCTGATTTATTAATTAATGGTGTTATAATTTTAGAATTAAAGGCTTGTGAGAGTTTGGTAAAGGCGCATTATGTTCAAACTTTAAATTATCTAAAAGCTACAAATATTGAAATAGGGTTGTTATTAAACTTTGGAGAAAAACCAGAAATTAAAAGACTGATTTTCACAAATAATAGAAAAAATTAAAGAATCTATATAAATCCGTTTAATCCGTGTCATCCGTGGCCAAATATCTATGAAACTATTTATAACAGGAATTGGAACCGATGTTGGTAAAACCATTGCATCATCCATCATTACAGAAGCTTTAGAAGCTGATTATTGGAAACCCATACAAGCGGGAGATTTAGATAATTCCGACAGTCACAAAGTCAAATCGTTTTTATCGAATACAAAGACCGTCATACATCCCAATAGTTATGCGTTGAATACGCCAGCGAGTCCACATTTTGCAGCTGAAATAGACAAAATTACTATTGATTTAAAGAAAATTATCGAACCGGAAACAGCTAATCATTTAGTAATTGAGGGTGCAGGAGGAGTTTTTGTTCCATTAAATTCAAATGATTGTGTCATCGATTTGATTCAGCCGGATTATAAGGTTGTGGTGGTTTCCCGTCATTATTTGGGCAGCATTAATCATACTTTATTGACTATTGAAGCATTGCAAAACAGAAAAATTAGTATAGCGGGAATTGTTTTTTCGGGCGATGAAAATAAAGCTACTGAATCTATCATTTTATCTAAAACAGGAGTTAAATGTATCGGTCGAATAGAACAAGAGCCCTATTTTGATCAAAATGTAATCAAAGAATACGCTGATTTGTTTCGGGAACAGCTATTGAGTTTATAAAATCTTTGTGAGACTCTGTACTTTCTCTGTGTATCTTTGTGAAATATATTATTTAAAATGACTTTAACAGAAAGAGACGGCCAATATCTTTGGCATCCGTATACTCAACATAAAACCGCAGCTTTGCCTATTGCCATCAAAAGAGGAAAAGGTGCTTTGCTTTGGGACGAAAATAATAAAGAATATATTGACGCCATCGCTTCGTGGTGGGTCAATCCGTACGGACATTCGGACACATTTATTGCCGATGCCATTTACAAACAACTCACCACATTAGAACACGTTTTATTTGGTGGATTTACACATGAGCCCGCTATTTTGGTAGCCGAGAAGTTGATGGAAATTTTGCCAAAAAACCAAAAAAAGATATTCTTTTCGGATAATGGTTCTACGGCTGTTGAAGTCGCAATTAAAGTCGCTTTGCAGTATTTTTTCAATAAAGGAGAAAAGAGAACGACGATAATTGCTTTTGAAAATGCTTTTCATGGCGACACTTTTGGTGCGATGGCAGCAAGTGGAATTTCTTTTTTTGTCGAAGCTTTTGAAGGAATGTTTATTAATGTGGTTCGGATTCCGGTTCCAGTAAAAGGTCAAGAGCAAGAAAGTTATGATGCGTTGCAAGCGGTACTAAATAACAACAACTGTGCAGGTTTTATTTTTGAACCATTGGTTCAAGGAGCTGCAGGAATGGTGATGTACGAACCGGAATCGTTAGATAAATTGATGCGAATTTGTCAGGAGAATAATGTACTGACCATTGCGGATGAAGTGATGACAGGCTTTGGGAAAACTGGTAAAACGTTTGCAACAGATTATTTAATTGAAAAACCAGACATGATGTGTTTGTCCAAAGCGTTGACTGGAGGAACGATTCCTATGGCAATTACGACTTTCACGCAAGATTTATTCGATGCTTTTTACGATGACGACATTAACAAAGCATTGTTTCATGGCCATACTTTTACAGCAAATCCTACAGGTTGCGCAGCGGCTTTAGCTAGTATGAAATTGTTGCAAACGGATGAAATGCAAGCCAACATAGTTCGTGTCAATCACCAACATTTGGAGTTTCAGGAGCGTGTTAAAAATCATCCGAAAGTAGTCACAACCCGAGTGCTGGGCGTTATTTTTGCATTAGAAATAAAAACTGAAAGTGCTGCTAGTTATTATGGAACATTGCGGAATAAACTCTATGATTTTTTTATCGAAAACGGAGTGATTTTGCGTCCGGTTGGTAATATTGTCTACATTTTGCCACCGTATGTTATTACTGATGAGCAGTTGCAAAAAGTGTATCAAGTGGTCGAAAATGCTCTAGAAATAGTTTAATTTTGCCTCCAAAGTTATTACACAAATATTCACAAAGAAGACGCAGAGATTCACAAAGAAAGAGGATTGAAAATTTTCTTTAATAATAGAAAAACGTAGCGCATCTTAGCATTTTCTTTTTGAATTTTCGTGAAACAAAATAAAAAATTATCCACTTGCAACAACAAACAATCTCCATAACCGCCATAGCTTCTATTTCTCCATTGGGTACTGACTCAAAAACAATTTGGGAAAATTATCTCCATGAAAACCACTGTTTTACGGAACATGTTTTAGATCATAAAAAGACTTTTGTAGCGACTTTAGACGCTAATTCAGAGCAAGTTGTTAGTGCTTTACGAGAGTCAGATCACAAATACAAGTCGCTAGATAAATCCGTATTGTACGCTATCGCAGCTTCTCGCAAAGCGATTGAAAATGCGGGCTGGACGCAAAATGACGTTTTTGGAATCAATATTGGATCCTCTCGAGGTGCCACGGTTTTATTCGAAAAACACCATCAGGATTATTTGAAAACTGGGAAAGCACAAACTTTGGCTTCGCCTACAACTACTTTAGGGAATATTTCATCTTGGGTTGCCCATGATTTACAAAGTTCTGGCCCTGAAATTTCACATTCAATCACATGTTCTACTGCTTTACACTCGGTATTAAACGGCATGGCTTGGCTTCGAGCTGGAATGGCGGATAAGTTTTTAGTGGGTGGAAGTGAAGCGCCATTAACTGATTTTACGATTGCCCAAATGCGCGCTTTGAAAATTTATTCCAATAAAGAGGAAGATTATCCTAATCGCGCTCTCGATTTGGAAAAAAAGCAAAATACTATGATTCTTGGCGAAGGTGCTGGGGTTTGCTGTCTCGAAATAGGAGCGACCGAAAATGCTTTGGCTCACATTGTTGGAATTGGCTACGCTACAGAGATTTTGGAACATAATATTTCCATTTCGGCAGAAGCGACTTGCTTCCAGAAATCAATGAAAATGGCATTGGAAAATACCGAATTATCCGAAGTAGATGTGATCGTGATGCACGCGCCAGGAACCATCAAAGGGGATTTAACGGAATATAATGCTATTGAAAAAGTATTTGGAAAAAACCTTCCTTTGTTGACCACTAATAAATGGAAGATAGGCCACACTTTTGGCGCATCAGGAATTTTGAGTATGGAATTCGCTATATTGATGATGCAACACAATAGGTTTATTGGGGTGCCTTTTGCGAAAGCACAAACCCAAACCAAACCCATCAGAAAAGTTTTGATTAATGCGGTTGGTTTTGGTGGAAATGCGGTGAGTATTCTTTTGAGTTTGTAACGATTTACTTGCACTGATTGAAACAAAAAAAGTAAGTCCATAAATTGCTCTAGTTTTTAGTGCTTTTTAAAATAGGAACCTACAAATTCGAGGTAGTTACTGTTATTCGTGACTGAGATAACCTATAAATACTAGTTTCAGTTCGCAATTAAATTGTAATAATCGGTACTAATCCGTGTCCAGATTCTCCAGCTCCTTTACTTTTTCATAAACTAAAGTGCTTTCAAAGCCTTTTCGAAGCAAGTAATCACAGCATTTTTTACGTTTTTTCAATAAATTAGTTTCTCGTACGGATTCCCAGTTTCTTTCTGCGACGGTATGGAAAGTAGCTAAATACTCTTCTGCTGAGATTTCTTTGAGTGCCAGATTGATGTTGTATTGCGTGATTTTCCGAAACTTTAATTCATTCACAATTCTTATTTTTCCCCAAAACTTAATCCGGTGTTTTCCTCTGGCGAAACTGCAGGCAAAACGACTTTCATTCAGGAAATTATCTTTGATTAGATGTACTAAAATAGTGTCGATCTCATCTGAATCCATTTTCATAGAGCGTAATTTTTGGACTACTTCTTCGTGACAGCGTTCTTGATAGGCACAGTAATGCTCTATTTTGTGGGTGGCTTCTTTTATGGAATAAATTGGATTCATTTTATGGGTGGTTACAACTGTTTGTGTGTTCACAAAATAGCGACGGCTAACAAGAATACTATTTCAAAAGTAAGGGATTAAATCGATTGAATCTTAACTAAAAAGAAAGGAATGCAGCTTTTGTTCTTTGTTTACCAAAAAAGCAAAATTAGTTGCAGCAAGGAATACTGTTTTTAGGAATGACAGCAGGTAATAAAAAGTAGTACTAGAGGCAACTTACTGCACTTTTTCCTAAATTAAGTTATAGGATTGTAGTCTATTAGAAGCTCATTGATAACGACTCATAAATGGTGTATTTAAACGACTTATTTTGTAGTTGGTCGATTAAATTTCATTTTATTTAAAAAGACAAACTATATTGCTATGATCGCTGAACTTTCAGTTTTAAGTCAATAAAACCAAAGCTTTTTAAGTTAAAAAAAGTTACGGAAATATATAAAATTCACCCCAATGAATAAAAAATTACTTTCAATTAAAAATAGCTTAATCTTTGTATTGCTATTGCTCTTTTCTTTTTCTTTTGGTCAAACAACGCAAACCTATACTACTTCAGGGACTTTTACTGTTCCAGTTGGGGTAACTAGCATTACTGTTGAAGCATGGGGTGGTGGAGGTGGAGGTCAACAAGGTGGTAATGGTGGTGGTTCTAGTGGAGGAGGAGGAGGAGGATATGCAAGATCTACTTTTGTAGTCACCCCAAATTCAACTTATAATTATACAGTAGGAGCAGGTGGAAAACAAAACCTTGACGGTGGGGTATCAAGGTTTGGAGTAGATTTATTAGTAGCTTCAGGAGGGATATCTGGTGGATCTGGTGGATCTGCTAACACAGGAACAATAACTTTTAAAGGAGGTAACGGAGGTGTTAATTCATCTAGTAGCTTAAAAGGAGGAGCAGGAGGAGGAGGTGCAGCAGGCACTAATAGCGATGGTAATAATGGTAAAAATGCTACTGGCGATTCAGGTTCAAGTGGTGGTGAAGCTACTTTAGATGGTGGCGCAGGTGGTAATGGTGGAAAAGACGGAGAGCCAGGGTTAAATGGACTAAATCCTGGGGGCGGTGGTGGCGGTGGCGGAAAACAAGATTCAGGTGGTATAGGTGGAAATGGTTTAGTTAAGATAACTTATTGTCCTTCCTCTGCTGGTAATTTATCGGGGAACCAATATATTTGTACGTATAATTCAAGAACTACAACTTTTTCTTCCACGGTTTCAGGAGGTACTTGGTCAAGTAGCAATACATTGTTAGCAACCGTTAACTCTTCAACAGGTTTGATAACAAGTGTGGGAACAAATTCAGGTGTTGTCACCATAACTTATACAGTCGGAGGTTCAGGAGGTTGTACGCTATTTACTGCTACCAGAACACTTTATGTAGCCAATGGTGTATCATCAAATGCAGTTTTGACGGGCTCAAATTTACAGTGTCAAGGTACAACAGTAAATTATACTGCAGCTCCTGTAGCAGGCGTTTCCGCTTATAATTGGTCATACACTGGCTCTGGTGCAACTATTTCAACAGCGTCAGATGGACTTTCTGCGAGTATCTCTTTTAGTTCAACAGCAACTTCGGGAAATCTCAAAGTTACCACCACAAATGGTTGTGCTACTTCAACTGGAGGTAACGAATTTTGGATTACTATTAATCCAATTATTACATCAGTACCTGTTGCAACTTCTGCAAGTGATATACAATGTAATTATGCTAAGTTAAATTTTACTACAGTAACCAATAGCAATGTTACAGGAGTTTATTTGGATATAGCAAAAGACAACGGATTTACTAATTTTTTACCAGGGTATAATAATTTCCCTGTAAATTATAATAATGGTAGTATTCCAGTTGATAATCTCCCAGCAGGTATTTTATATTATAGAGTAAGAGGGTTCAATAGTTGTACTACGACGGCAAATTCTAATACTGTAAGTTTCCAGACTTCAGCCCCACTCGGAGGTACAGTTTCTCCTGCTCAGACAATTTGTTCTGGAGCACAACCTTTCAATTTAACGTTGTCGGGACATTCAACGGTTAATATTGGTATTTTGAAATGGCAAAGATCAACTGATGCCGCATTTTCAAATCCAATTGATATAAATGTTACAGCAACAACTTTGACAGGAGCTATAATTGGTAATTTAACCGTAAATACATATTTTAGAGCAATCGTTAGAAATCAATTTGGAAGTTGGTGTGAGACAGCCTCTACTGCAGCTTTAATAACAATTAATATTAATTCAGTTTCACCACCATCATCAACACCAACAGTTTGTGCTAATTCAGCTTTAACTCCAATAACACATACTACAAGTGGATTTGCTGGAATATTTAATGGTGGAATTTCTGGAGCAAATGGTCTACCAACAGGAGTTAGTGCAGCTTTTGCTTCAAATACAATAACAATTAGTGGTGCGCCAACAACCGCAGGAACTTATAATTATTCAATACCTTTAACAGGAGGTGGTTGTGGATCTGGCAATGCTGTAGGTACAATAACTGTGAATGCATCTTCAGTTGCGCCTACGGGAATAACCGGCACTAATGTAATCTGTAATGGAAGTTCTACTACACTTACACTTTCAGGTGGAACGGCTGGATCGGGTGCTGTGCCACGCTGGTATATCGGGACATGTGGTGGAACTTTGGTTGGTACAGGAGATAGCATTACTGTTTGGCCTACCGTGACAACTACTTACTTTGTTAGATATGAGGGTACTTGTAATATAACTGGCTGTGCTACGAGAATAGTAACCATCAATCCAATACCAACAACTCCAACAGTGGAAAATCCTGTTCAGCCTACTTGTGCTATAGCAACTGGTTCTTTTACCATTACAAATTACAATGCTTCCTATACTTATACTTTTTCACCATCCATTGGAATATCTAGAACAAATGATCAGGTAACGGCATCTCCGGGGAACTATACGATTGTAGCTTCTAGTGCTAGTTGTAATTCTGAATCCACGACTCCTATCGTGATAAAAGGTATAGAAACTAACACTTGGAGAGTGACTAGCGGACTCGGTGCTTGGGATAATGGAACAACCCCTAATAAAGATCAACATTTAATTTTTGCTGGAAATTTTAATTCCACAAAAGATGTGATAGGTTGTGACTGCACTGTTAATAGTGGTGCAAACGTTGTGTTCAAATATATAAATCCTACTTTGGGGCATACTTTAACTGTAACAAATGATGTTAAAGTTATAGGGTCTGGTAAATTGACTTTTGAGAACAATGCAAGTTTGGTACAAACGGCTGATGTTATAACAAATACAAATACAGGAAAAATCAGCTATCAACGGCAAACCTCACCCTACAAACCATTTGATTATATCTATTGGTCTTCTCCTGTTGCAGGTCAGAAATTACGAGATGTTTCTGCACAAACACCTTTAGATAAATTTTATTCTTTTGATGTAGCTGCTTATGACTGGAAGCAGGAAGATCCTAATATGATTATGAAGAATGGAGTTGGTTATATAATTCGAGGACCTCAGTATGTATTACCTATACCACCAGGACTTCATCAAGCCTCTTTCTTTGGAGTGCCAAATAATGGTTTAATTACTGTTCCAATTCCTTCTACAGCTGTAAATTCAGAGTCGTCAGCGCTCTTGGGCAACCCTTATCCATCAGCATTAGATGCAAACAAGTTGTTAAGGGATAACAGTTCGATATTAGAAGGAACTTTATATTTTTGGACGCACAATACGGCAATTCAAGATGTAGGAAACATTACAAATGGTTCCCAAGGATCAGGAGCTTTAGCTTATACATCTGATGACTATGCTACTTATAATTTGACTGGAGGTGTTACAGTAGTTGCAACAGGAAATATTTTGGGAGGAATTACTCAAATTGTAAATAAACCTTCAGGAAAAATTGCCTCAGGCCAGTCTTTTTTTGCGGGAATTAAAGCAGTTGCTGGTACAGTAAAATTTGAAAATAGTATGCGAGTAGGTGTTGGTGGTATAACAGGAACTAATAGTCAGTTTTTTAGAACAGCAAACAAGAAATTTGATGCGACAACTACTTCCGAAAATCACCGCGTTTGGTTGAATCTTACTAATACGCAAGGTGCATTCAAACAACTTTTAGTGGGTTATATTACAGCAGCTACAAATGCTTATGACCCTTCTTTTGATGGAGTAAGTTTTAATGGAAATGAATTCATTGATTTTTATAGTATTACCGGCGATGAAACGCTAACCATACAAGGAAGAGCGTTACCTTTTGACGAAAATGATGTTGTCCCCTTGGGATATAGTTCCGCAATTGAAGGTGGTTTCACCATCAGTATTGATGAGGTAGACGGATTATTTACGTCTCAAAATATATTCTTGGAAGATAAACTAAATGGCTCTGTTCATGATCTTAAGAAATCAGGGTATACTTTTGAAACCAAAATAGGAACCTTTGATGATCGTTTAGTTTTGCGGTATACAGATAAAACATTAGGAGTAGCTGATTTGGACCAACTAGAGGATCAAGTGATTATTTCTAAGGACAAGAATGAATTGAAGATAAAATCAGCAAACGAAACGATAAAACGAGTGACTATTTTTGATTTACTAGGGAAAAAAGTATTTGATAAGGAAGCTTTAGATGAAACTGAATTCCGTTCTTCAAATGTTAGTTTATTTAAGCAAACGGGAATCGTAAAAGTGACTTTGGCTACTGGTCAAGTAATCTCTAAAAAAGTGGCTTTTTAGCACTTTATAAAAATTTATGTATCGAGTAAAAATCCCATTTTATTTTTAATATAATGGGATTTTATTTGCTTTATAATTTTTTTAATATGTAAAATTCAAAATGAAACACACCTTTTTATGTACTTGGTCTATATAAATTGCCTTTAATCGGATTAATTTTGAATTGTGGGGAATATGATTTGCTTTTGTAGCTATTATGCTAAAACAGATTTAGTTGTTTTTTTATAATCGCCCCGCAAATCAATTCTACATCCTTATGATTAAAAAATTACGTTCTCCATTATTTATACTTTTAGCGCAGTTTGTAGCTACTTTTCAAACCCAAAAAACAGAAAAAAACAGTAACAGTATTACTGATTTTCCTTCCGAATTTGGTGATCTATTGGGTGCGATTCATTCTAGTTTTACAGTTCGAAAAACACTGTTCTTTGTTGCGTTGTTTTTTTCTTTTATAGGGGCTAGTGCAGCGACCAGAACGAGCACCGCTGCAGGAGGAACATGGGCAACAGGTTCAACATGGGTTGGAGGCGTTGTGCCAGTTGCCGGAGATGATGTTATTATTGCCACTACGGGAGTTAATGTAGTTACAGTTGGAACAAGTACCAGCATAGTAAATGTTACTATTAATGCAGGAGCAACTCTAAACATAGCCAATAGAACACTCACTACCGCTGGATTTTTTGTAAATAACGGAACGTTGACGGGAACAACAGGTATTCTAGCGTTGACAGGTAATTTTATTAATAACGGAGTCTTTACACTTTCCTCGGGGCAAGTGAATGTTTCAACAGGTAGCTTTTCAAGCACAGGTTCATTTGTTTTTAGTGGTGCAGGGATTTTAAAAATAGGAGGAGCTTTTGCGTATTCAGGAACTTTTACTTTAGGCACGGCAGCAGTTCAGTTTACAGGTATGGCTAATCAGTCAATACCTAGCTTTACCACAACAGGAACAGTAAGTATGCTGAAAACGGGTGGTGGTGTGGCTACATTTACTGGAAATGTGAGTGGAGGGGGATTAACAATTGATGGATCAGGTGGAACTTTGAATCTTGGAACGGGAATGACGCATACTTTTTCAGGAACTTGGACCAATAGAGCTGGTACACTTAATGGTGGTTCAAGCACGTTACGAATAGGAGCCAGTATTTCAGGCGCTGGAGGGACATTTATCGCAGGCACTGGAACGGTTGTATATTACAGAGGAGGTAATCAAGCAGCTGGTGTTTTTGTGTACAACAATTTAATAGTATCAGGTACTGGTCAAAAAACATTTGGAGCGACACCTACAGTAAATGGAAAGCTTACAATAGCTGGAACAGCAACTGCTTCTGTAAGTGGAGCAGGAGTTGTTACTTATGGACCCAATGCAACATTAGAATACAATACTGCAAACGCAAGAACAGTAACTCCAGAGGAATGGGTAACTCCTTTTACTGCATCTGGAGGAGTTGTGATTAACACAACCCAAAACATAACACTCAATACAGCCAGAACGTTTAATAATTCAGTTCCGTTGACCGTAAACAGTGGCGGTAAACTACTTTTATCTAATTTAGTGTTGACTTTAAATGGAGACCTTATAAATAACGGTGGTACTGTTACTGGAACTACAGGCGGCGTTACAATTGCTGGAACGGTAGGGCAAAACATTGGCGCTTTCTCAACAACAGGAACAATATCTATGGTAAAAACAGCCGGTACAGCAACATTTACTGGTCCTGTCAGCGGAGGTGCACTAACAATTAATGGAGCTGGGGGAACTTTAAACTTAGGTTCAGGGTTGATTCATTCTGTGTTGGGTATTGTAACCTTATCAAACGGAATATTAAACGGTGGTTCGAGCAGGCTTAATGTAAATGCGACTAGTGCTACTGCTTGGAATGGTACCGGTACTAATTTTGTTAGTGGAACGGGAACAGTAAATTTTGGTGGAGTGGCACAGACATTGGCAACAGTATCAACGTTTACTAATTTGATATTTTCAAATTCTGGGGTAAAAACGCTAAATGGGATTCCTACCATCAATGGAATTTTATCCATGGAAGGGACCGCAACCGTTTCAGCAGCTCCAATTTATGGTTCTACAGCTACGTTACAATATAATAGGACAGCTTCTCAGGTTACAGGATTAGAATGGAGAACTCCATTTACAGGAACGGGTGGAGTTTCGGTTTTGAATACAGGAATCATAACAGTAAACGGTGCAAAAGTTTTTGGCGCTTCATCGCCTCTTACAATTGCAACTGGGGCGACTTTGGACAATGGTGGTTTTGAATTGTCCGGAGGTTCTTTACTTACTGTAAATAATGGTGGATTATTAAGAGTTACTGCTGCAAGTACATTGCCTTTGTTTACCAATACTGATTTAGCAGCTTTAAGTACAGTAGAATACGGAGGAGCTGCTCAAACGGTTGCTACACGAACTTATGGAAACTTGATTCTTAGTGGTACTGGAAATAAGACATTCCCAGCCGCTTCAACCATAATGGGAGATTTAAAAATTATGAGTTCGGCAATTGCCTTATTATCATCAGGATTTTCTTCTGCACAATCTTTAACCTTCGGAACCGTATTACAGAGTATCGGATCATGGGGTGGTACCGCATCAGAAGCCACAAACAGAAGTGTAGTGCGATTTGGTTCTACTACAACTGGTATTTTAAATGTGAATGTTTCTTGTATCGAAGGCACTTGGATAGGTAATATCAGTTCTAATTGGAATACAGCTGCAAATTGGTGTGGTGGAATACTGCCATCTTCCACTACCGATGTGATAATTACATCAACATCAACGAATCAACCATTATTGGGAAGTAATCAAAGCGTTCGAAATGTGACTATTTCTAGTGGAGCAACTTTATCACTAACAGGAACAACAACCTTAAACGTTAGTGGGAATTGGGATAACAAAGGAACTTTTGTCCCTAACAGCAGTACTGTGAATTTTAATGGTACTTTACCGCAAGTCTTAGGAGGAACAACAGCTTCTACTTTCCATAATTTAACTAACTCAAATGGGCTTTCAAAGGTTACTGCTGCCATAGGAATTACAGTCAATAATTTGCTAAACATAAGCATTTCATCATCATTGCTTGAGATGTCCAGTTTTGTATTGACTGGCGGAGGGGCTTTTTCAAATTCAGGTAGCGGACAAATTCTAACGGCCAATACTACTGCAATGCCAATTCCTGCTGGAAAAACTTGGAATTCTAAAGTAGTTTATAATAATCCTTTAGGAGGTCAAACCATTGTTGCTGGAACTTATAATGGTGTTCCTTCCTTAGAATTGCAAAACACTTCTGGAACTCAAACAGCATCAGGAAATATTACTACCGGTAATAAATTAAATATTGTAACTGCTGGCACGACGGTATTCAATATGAATGGATTTAATTTAACATCCACTATTTTAAATATTAGCGAAGCAGAAGCTGTACTGGATATGAAAAATGGAACTTTGGCATACACTATTGTTGACGCTATGGATGGTACAATACGTTTTTCGGGCGCTTCAAATGGATTATCATTCCCTTCTGGAACTATAGATTATTATGGTGTAGGTCAAACTGTAGCGGGCGGAAATTATTACAATCTTCTTTTTTCTGGAATTGCAGGAAGTTATACTATTGTAAGCGATATAGATGTTGCGAATAAATTTAACGTACACAATGGAGCATTAACTGTAGACGATTCAGTTTCCTTAAACCTTGATGATGCCATTACCGTCGTTCTTCCAGGTACTATGATGTTGAAAAACAATGCAAGTTTAGTGCAAACCACCTTTACAGGAACTAATGCAGGGCGCATTACCGTACAAAGAAATACCACTCCTATTGTAGTAGATGATTTCACATATTGGTCATCGCCAACAAAGGGTACACAAACATTACTTGATTTTTCGCCTAATACCCAACTCGATAAGTATTTTGAGTACAATAATGATTGGGCTAATGTGAATGCAGCCACAACTGTTTTTGCACCGGGAATTGGATATGCGATTCGAGCAGAAGGAACGCTGATTCCGCCTGGAATGCCAGCAGTTGATGATTCCTTACGATTTATCGGAGTCCCTAACAATGGTACAATTGATATTCCAGTTACGGTGAGAGCCTCGGATGGTGTGGGAGAAAGATTAATAGGAAACCCTTATCCTTCAGCCATTGATGCTGATGCATTTATCAATGCCAATCTTTTAGGGACTGGAACAATTAACCAAACTATTACAGGAACTTTGTATTTTTGGACACACAATCATACGCTGTTGGGTAATGATTATTTAGCATCGGATTATGCTACCTATAATTTATTTGGAGGAGTTGGAGTAGGTTCTGGAACAGGTAATTTGACGGATCCAAGTCAATATATTGCATCTGGTCAAGGGTTTTTTATTGAGAATGATGTGGCAGGTAATGTGACTTTTGATAATAGTATGCGAATTGTGGCTAACAATACTAATTTTTACAGACAGAAGAAGACCAAAAATACAGTAGAAGAAAGCCATAGAATTTGGCTAAAATTACAAAAAGGAGTCGGAGATGTAACGGGTACATTAGTTGGTTACGGGTCTAATTCTACTAATGATTTTGATCCAGGCTATGATAGTTATGTATATGACGAAAATCAAGTATTTGCATTATATAGTTTTATTGGATTGTCTAAAATGGCCATTCAAAGTAAAAGTTTGCCTTTCGTAGATACCGATAGGATTCCTATGGGATACAGTACAAATGCCTCAGGTACTACAACAATAAGCATCGATAAAGTAGATGGATTGTTTTCAGACAATCAAAACATTTATTTAGAAGATAAAGTGTTAGATGTAATTCATAATTTAAAAGAAGATCCTTATTCTTTTCAAACTGAAAAAGGAACTTTCAATGAGCGTTTTGTATTGCGTTATACGGATAAAACATTAGCATCAGCTGATTTTGAATTAAATGTGTGTGGTGTTTTTATTGCTAAAGATCGAAATGAATTAAATGTAAAGTCTGTTACTGAGAATGTTTCTCAAATTGCAGTTTTTGATTTACTAGGCAGAAAAATATTTGAGAAAAAAGCTGTAAATAGCCAGGAATTCCGCACCTCAAATATTCCTTTAAACAAGCAAGCAGGCATTGTCAAAGTAACCTTAAGCAACGGTCAAGTGACCACAAAAAAAGTTATTTTTTAACAGGTAGGAATTAATTTTAAAGTCAAATAGGTATCCCATTTTGTTTAGTACAGAATGGGTTTTTTTGTACAAAAAAATCTTTTTTTTAATTGTAAATATCACTAAATGTGGGTATTGTGAATAGGAAAGATTGTCTTTACTTTTATTAAAAATACTTTAGTTCTGATACTATCGCTATTGCTAATAGATTTTTAAAGCCACTCTAGATTTGAAAACAAAACTACTTTACTTCGTGATTGCATTTCTCTATTCGACCTTAAATCTCGCTTATTCTCAACAAGGAAAGGTAGATGTAGCATTCAACACCTATGATGACGGTTTACAGGGCGACGGTTTTGATGGAACTGTCAGAACAACGGCGTTGCAGGCTGATGGAAAACTGATTGTGGGAGGTGATTTTTTGAACTTTAATGGAGGTGCAACTCCCTATTTATGTCGATTACTGCCGGATGGTTCCAAAGATCCTTCCTTTACATTGGGTACCGGTTTTCAGGCTAATGTGTATTGTACTTTAATACAACCGGATGGAAAAATAATTGTAGGAGGAAACTTTACAGCATTTAATGGATCTAGCACCGGAAAAATAATTCGATTGAATCCTGATGGCTCTCGGGATCCTACTTTTGATACTTCGAATGCGGCAACTACTGGAATCGTGTATGACTTAGCCTTGCAATCTGATGGTAGCATTATCATAGTTGGTAGCTTTACAAAGTATGGTTCAGCTACTGCAAACCGTGTGGCTAGAATTTTACCCAATGGAAATTTGGATTTAACATTCGGAATGGGAATTGGTGCCAGCTCATTGGTAGAGGAAGTCCATATACAGCAAGACGGAAAAATTTTGTTGGGTGGTTCCTTTATTTCATTCAATGGCGTTGCCTGTGGTAGAATAATGCGATTGAACTCCAATGGTTCTGTTGATGCTACTTTTGTTACAGGAACGGGTTTTGATGCCAACGTATCAGCACTTACAACGCAAACGGATGGAAAGATTTTGGTAGGAGGTTCCTTTTTAAATTTTAATGGTGTTACGGTTAATAAAATAATTCGGTTGAACTTCAACGGATCGGTCGACAGTTCTTTTATTTCCGGATCAGGATTTAGTAGCGGTACAGTTGAAATTATTAATGTAAGCGCTGCTGGTGCTATAATGATTGGAGGCTCGTTTAATGACACTTATAATGGAACTGATGTTAATAAGATCATCTTGTTAGAGGCTAATGGAGTGATAAATCCAGCATTCGATATTGGATCTGGACCCTCAACTGGCACAGTGAATGCGATTACAGAGGAAGTAACAAACTCGTGGTATATCGGTGGTTCGTTTTTAGTTTTTGATTCCCAAACTCAAGGTCGTCTAGCAAGAATTGATGTTTTTGGATCTTTAGATATCGGTTACCTTACCGCTGGAGTGGGTTTTAATAATTCGATTTTAAAAGTAATTGCTTTAGCAGATAATAAAACGATGGTTTTTGGAAGTTTTATCAAATTCAATGGAACCATTTGCAATAGAGTAATGCGGTTGTCCGAAGATGGATTCCTGGATTCTTCCTTTAATGAAGCTGCTACCGGAGCCAATAATTCTGTAAAAACCGCTATTGTACAGCCTGATGGCAAAGTTCTTATTGCCGGCGTTTTTACAAATTACAATGGTATCGTAAGAAATAGGATTGCCAGAATCGAAGCGAATGGAGAAATTGATGCGGCTTTTACTATTGGTACGGGTTTCAATACTCAGGTATATGCTTTGGCGTTACAGCCAGATGGCAAAATAATTGTAGCGGGAAATTTCACCAGTTACAATGGTATTAATGTCAATAGAATTGTTCGATTATTACCTGATGGAACTTTGGATTCTGGTTTTGCCATTGGTTCTGGTGCGGATGCTATTGTAGACTGTATTTTGTTGCAACCAGACGGAAAAATTGTTTTGGGTGGCCAGTTTACTCTTTTTAATGGGGTGTCTCACAATAGGATGGTTCGGTTGAATGCAGATGGAAATTTAGATTTGGGATTTTCAACAGGTGTAGGTTTTGATAAAAATGTCTACACAATTGTATTACAATCAGATAACAAGCTAATTGTGGGTGGCGTATTTTTAAATTACAAAGGCGTTTCCGCCAAAAGAATCCTGAGATTGAACAGTGACGGTAGTTTAGATACGTCATTTACAACCGGAACTGGTTTTAGTAGCGGAGAAATTAGGGCAATCCTTGTCCAGCCAGATGACCGATTGTTGATTGGAGGAACGTTTGCTGGAAATTATAATGGAACAGCAGTCAGGCGAATGGTGCGTCTTCTTTCCACTGGAATCTATGATGCGACCTTTAGTGTGAATTTAAACAATACGTTATTTAGTATTTGTTTTACACCAAGTAATAAAGTGATGATTGGAGGTAATTTTAATTCTGTTTCTGGTGTAGCAAAGCATCGTTTGGCTCGGATTAAGCTTTGTACCAATAGCTCTGTTTGGAATGGGTCTTTTTGGAACAATGGAATCCCCTCGGCAGAAAAGACTCTTATTTTTAACAAAAATTATACCGCAGTAAGTAACCTAAATTCCTGTTCTTGTACTATCAGTGCAGGAAATACAGTTACAGTTCTAGATGGAAACACCTTAGGTTTGGCTTTTGACTACGGGGGTTTAGGGACCTTAATTCTAGAAAATAATGCGGCTTTGTATCAATCTGAAGAGCAAGTCAATAATTCAGGCACCATTGAGCAGAAAAGAAAAACAACTCCTATGCTCGTGACTGACTACACGTATTGGTCCTCACCCGTTTCAAGTCAAAAATTGATTGACGTTTCTCCCGACACGCCTATAGATAAATTTTATTCGTTTGATGCATTGAGAGATTCCTGGTTTAATGAGAATGCAAGTAATTTAATGTCCGTCGGTAGAGGTTATATTATACGTGGTCCAAAGGCTTTTTCCGAAACTACCGCAGCAAACTACGAAGCTATTTTTAAAGGAGTTCCAAATAATGGTTTGGTTTCAGTTCCAATAGCGGCAACCGATACTTCCAACTTGATTGGTAATCCTTACCCTTCAGCCATAAATGCAGATTCCTTTATAAATGGGAACAAAGGAGTTATAGACGGAACCATTTATTTCTGGACACACAATACTGCTATTAATAAAAACGTATATACTTCAGATGATTATGCAGTATACAATCTTCTAGGAGGTGTAGGTACAAGTGCTGCTTTAAATTCAGGAGTTAATAATGCAAAACCAGATGGAAAAATAGCCTCTGGACAGTCTTTTTTTGTGACGAGTAATAATGGCGGTGGATTTGCTGTTTTTAATAATACAATGCGGCTTGTGGGTCAGAATACTAATTTTTTTAAAGTAAGTTCACCAAAAAAATCCAAATCCAGCACGATGGAAAAACATCGTATTTGGCTCAATTTATCGAATAGCGATGGAGCTTTCAAGCAGATTTTGATAGGATATGCCGAGGGAGCTACAAATGATTTTGATCCTTCTATTGATGGAGAGAGTTTTGATGGGAATCAGTATTTAGACTTTTACAGCATTAATCAAGAGAAGAATTTAGTGATACAAGGGAGAGCTTTACCCTTTGATCCAACAGATGAAATTAAATTGGGATTCACTAGTACAGTAGCGGGGAACTTTACAATTGAAATCGATGAAACAGATGGGCTTTTAGCAAATCAAAGCATTTTTATCGAGGATAAATGGAGTAATACCGTAGTGGATGTAACCCAGGAAGATTATGCTTTTACTACTGCAATTGGGACTTTTAATGACCGTTTTGTTATTCATTTTATAAGTAGAATCTTGAGTGTGAAGGATACGGAAAAGGATACAGAATCCCTTTTTGTTTCATGTAAAAATAAAGAATTGCGCATAAATTCAACCAAGGAATTCATCGAGGAAATTATAATCTACAGTCTAGAAGGGAAAAAAATATACCACAAAAACGGTATAAATAAGACCGATTTTTCCATAACAAATTGGTTTTTAGCTCCTCAAATAGTGCTGGTAAAAATAGGTATGCAAAACGGGCTGTCTGTTACTAAGAAAGTGCGCTACTAATTTTCATAAAAAAACCATCTTGCTTCAACAAGATGGTTTTTAGTATTGATTTTAAAAAACTATTATTTTCCTTTAGCAGAAGCCTCAATGTTTTTTTCGATAGTATGTCCGGGTCTGGACCATTTTGGTTTTTCACCAAGTGGAGCAAATTGAGAATTTTCAGCTTCAACGGTTTGTGGTTGAGAAACTTTTGTAAATGGTTTTTGAGGGTTTAAACCTAACATTTCAAACATTTTCATGTCTTCGTTTACGTCAGGATTTGGAGTTGTAAGTAACTTATCACCAGCAAAAATAGAATTGGCACCAGCAAAGAAACACATGGCCTGACCTTCGCGGCTCATGTTCATTCTGCCAGCAGATAAACGAACTTGGGTTTCCGGCATGATGATTCTGGTAGTGGCTACCATTCGGATCATTTCCCATATTTCAACTGGTTTTTCTTCTTCCATTGGAGTTCCTTCCACGGCTACCAAGGCATTAATTGGAACTGATTCAGGTTGTGGATTTAATGTAGAAAGCGCCACTAGCATTCCTGCTCTGTCTTCGATGCTTTCGCCCATTCCAATGATTCCACCGCTACAAACGGTAACGTTGGTTTTGCGAACATTGGCTATGGTTTGCAAGCGGTCTTCAAAGCCGCGTGTCGAAATAACTTCTTTATAATATTCTTCAGAGGTATCTAAATTGTGATTATAGGCATACAAACCTGCTTCCGCCAACCGATGTGCTTGGTTTTCAGTGATCATCCCAAGAGTACAGCACACTTCCATATCTAGTTTGTTGATGGTGCGAACCATTTCTAAAACTTGATCAAATTCAGGACCATCTTTTACGTTTCTCCATGCTGCTCCCATACAAACACGGGACGAACCACTTGATTTTGCACGTAAAGCTTGTGCTTTTACTTGACTAACAGACATTAAATCATTTCCTTCAATGTCAGTATGGTATCGTGCCGCTTGCGGACAATACCCGCAATCTTCTGGACAGCCACCTGTTTTTATTGACAATAAAGTCGAAACTTGAACCACGTTAGGATCGTGATGCTCTCTATGAATAGAAGCTGCTTCATAAAGCAAGTCCATCATAGGTTTGTTATATAGTGCAATAATTTCTTCTTTGGTCCAATTGTGTTTTGTAATGCTCATTGATACGATTTTATAATGCGTCAAAAGTAGTTAAATTGTTCTAAAGAACCAATGCAATAGTATTGAAAAGCCCAGTATAAAAATTTACTCAACTATAATTATGTAGGGATGTACAAGTGCTTTTGTATTAAAAAAGCTGTTTTTAATTAAATAGGATTAATTCATAATTATAAATAAATAAAAAAACCGCGTAAAAGACTTTGATATTGCTTTTACGAAGTTTTTTTAAAAAATGACTAAGGATAAATTAATTTAAGATTTTGTATTGTGTTTGTCTGTAGTATAACGGGTATCCCAGTATAACATAAGCATAAAGGTAACAATTACCGCGGAAACAATTCCTTCAAATAATAAGGAGATGGAATAACTCATTATAGATGGATCACCTCCAAATAAAAACGTTCTGGACAATGATGCAATGTAGGCATTTCCACCTCTAGAATAGCTGTAAATAATTAGTGCAATAATGCTTAAAAAGACTCCTGTTAATGCTGTGAATAGTGCGGAAACGGAATTAGAAACCAGTATCCTTTTCCCTTGAGCAAAATTTTCCTCAAGTGTTTTATGCGTACCATAAAAAATAAACAGGACGTTGAAAAGGCGTAAAAGATAAATATCTGCTAGACCCAAAAGTTCCATTATTAAGAAATAAATTCCAATGCCTACTACTATAATGAATCCATTTACTAATTCTTTCGGTATTTTCATAAAGCTGGTTTTAAAAGTTGAAAAATCATTTTTTTTAGATAAAAAATGTGTGACACTCAAAATTAAATAAAAAAAGGGAATTTTTTATCAAAAAACGAAAGAATTTATTGAGAAATTACAAAGTGTTTATAAAGGCAAGTGCGTTTTTTTTGTCAATTTGTAGTTGCTCTTTTAAGAGGTCAACCGATTCAAATTTTTGTTCGGAACGAATTCTTTTTAGTATTGAAACACAAATAGATTTGTTGTAAATGTCTTTGTCAAAATCGAAATAATGGATTTCAATAGACTGAACATCTCCATTAACTGTTGGGTTGAATCCAATATTCATCATTCCAAAAACAGTTTTTTGGTCCAATATACTTTTTACAATGTACACTCCATTTTTGGGAATCAGTTTGTAGTTTTCTTCGATTTTTAAGTTGGCTGTTGGAAAATTAATCGTTCTTCCCAGTTGTTTTCCTTGAATAACATTTCCAGTTAGGAAATAATCATAACCTAAATATTCATTGGACAAAGTCATGTCTCCGTCCAATAACGCATTTCTAATTTTGGTTGAACTCACGGAAATGTCATTGATTTCCTGAACCGATATTTGTTCAACTTCAAAATCATATTGTTTTCCAAAAGCAATCAGATCATCAATGTTTGCTGTTCGATTTCTTCCAAATCTATGATCATGACCAATAATTATTTTCTGGATATGAAAGCAATCTACAAGAATCGTCTTTACGAATTCCTCAGCAGTCAATCTTGAAAATGTTTCGTCAAAAGGATGAATTACAAGGTTTTCGATGCCAATTTTCTCCAGTAAATCTATTTTTTCATTGATGGTGTTGAGCAATTGTATGTCCGAATGTTCTTGTAGGACCATTCTAGGATGCGGAAAAAAAGTAAGCACTAAGCTTTCGTATTTTTCATTATCAGTGTTTTGAAGTACTCTTTCCAGAATTTTTTTGTGACCAATGTGAACTCCGTCAAAGGTTCCTAACGTTATAATTGTTTTTTTTGTGGAACTGAAATCGTTTATAGAATGAAAAATATTCAAAGCAAGTGTTTTATAATAGCGCAAATTTAAGGTATCCAATTGATATAACTAAAAAAGGATTGAAAACTTCAATCCTTTTTTAGTTAATTAGGGGTTATTTTATTTCTTAATGAACTTAACGGTGCTTGTTTCGGCTTGATTTTTAGATAATTTTAAAAAATAAATATCTTGAGACAAAGTGGAAACGTTTATGCGTAGATCCTCTTCTGTTTCTATCTTTTTTGTTTTTATGATTTGACCTAAACTATTGATAATGGTGTAGGCTTCCGGAGTTTCTAATTTATTTTGAACAACAAGATTTAATATATTTGATGTAGGATTTGGATACAGGTATACAGCGTTTGAGTTTGTTATGTCGGCTGTAGCGAGTAATCCAATTATAAAACTTTTAGACTCTACTTCGCCAAACTTTCCACCGGTAGCAATAATTTCATCTGATGGTGTCGATAAGGTATAAGATCCAACTCCGTAATCACAACAAATACCATCCATTTCAGTATCGTAAATAGTAAAGGTATAACAGCCATTAGTTGGTAGGTCAAAACTAGTTTTTATAGGTGCGGGAAGTGGACTGCTTGTAGGCGTGTCAGTATAAGGACCACCTTGATACAGTTTAGTCCCTGTTGCATTAGTAAGTTCCCAAGTGGTCTCTGTTCCAAAACGGTCTAATTGCAATGAAAAGGCCACCGTATTAGTAGCGTAGTTTTTGGTAATGTCAAAATTTACCGTGTTGCTATTGTTATTCGAATTTTGATCCGTGGTTCCATTTGCGCTAATGATTGTTGCAGTGAAATTATGATTTCCTCCACTTGAAGTCACATTATTTAAGGTGATGTTTTGGGATTCGTTGTTGGCAAGATTACCGGTCCAATTATACGTTTGCAAGTTCGTATTGTCAACTCCGTAAGTGATTGAAGCCGAAGTTAATCTTGCGCTTCCTTTGTTGACTATTTTGATAACTGGGATAAAGGAATTGCTGCAAGGAATAATATTTAAGTTTAGAACAATTGTAGCAGCATCATTTGCAAATACAACGCCTGGGGTAAGCGCATCAGAAGTTTTTAAAGCGGCTCTTCTTATGGAATTATTCATAACGGTGATCATACGCGTTTTTTGATCTGCCGTAAATATGTTCATGCAGGCATCATTGGTATAGTCCATATAGTTTTCAATCATGTCTAAGCCAGGAGAAGTGGGGCAGGAGTCAACACCTGTTGGACAGCCTTCATTTGATTGTCCCGCGTTGGGTGTGTCATTGCAAAAATCATCTACACCGCAACCTCCGTCTCCCCAAATATGTCTTAGGCCAAGCCAATGTCCTACTTCATGTGAGGTAGTTCGTCCTTTGTCGTAATTTGTTAAATAAGTTCCACCAGGAAAGTAGCTAGATGATCCAAAAAAAGCATATCCAATCACGACCCCGTCGGTAGCAGCTGATCCAGCATCTGCGTTTATTCCTGAAAGTCCAGATCCACTTGGAAACTGTGCATACCCTAAAAGTTCTGTACTCGTAAATTTTACTATCCAAATGTTTAAGTATTTTTCAGGATCCCACTGTGTTTGTGGTTTTACAATAGTATTAATGTCATCGGTAGACCAGCTTTCTTGCTCTAAATTCACATGGTTTATTCCGTTTGATAAGACGCCTGCAGGATCTCGTTTTGCTAGAGCAAATTCAATTTCTACATCGGCTCCTACTGGGTTGGTGTTATAGCCTGGAGTGTTTAGTTTTTTTCTAAAATCTTCATTTAGTACTTGAATTTGAGAAATTACTTGCTCATCAAATATATTTTCATCTGCACCTAATAAGTCTCCGTTGTGAATCACGTGCACAACTACAGGAATGGTTATAACAGCATTTGTTTTAAATTCTTTAGGCGAATTTTCTGGTTTGTTTTTCTCCAAGTTGACTTTGGGAGCAATCCATTGTTCAAATTCAGCTGTAGACAATCGGTTAGGATTTTTGGCTTTCAAATAGTCTTCATATTCCGTGGTGGCACATCGAATTATGGAGCCTGCTTTGATTACTTTCTTTTTGCCAAAAAGCATTACTTCCTTTGTGTTGCTGACCTGAGCGAAAGTAGCGCTGACCGTAAAATGGAGAGTTAATAATAAAAGAAAAGTAATTTTTTTCATGGTGTCAGTATTTTTTGAATTCAAGGAAATCAGCTTAATTATTGGTGAGATTCGAAAATAGGATTAGGGTTATATTTTTCTACGTAAGTAGGTGAACGAGGTCAAGTTAAAGATGCTATTTTGGTATAAAATTAAATAATTTTTCTTTTCGATGGACATTAAGGCTTTTTTATTTCCCATTAAAAGCAGTCATGGTATTTTCTAATCCTGCGGTGCCAAAAGATTTTATTATCTCTGATGCTACTTCTAGTCTTTCTGGCAGTGCTGTTTTTTCTGTATCATCCCAGTCGCCAAGCACATAGTCTACTTGTTTTCCTTTTTTGAATTCATCACTGATGCCAAAGCGGAATCGAGCGTAGTTCTGCGTGTTTAGTACTAAGTTGATGTTCTTTAATCCGTTGTGTCCACCATCGCTTCCTTTTTGTCGGATGCGAATGGTTCCAAAAGAGAGGTTTAAATCATCAGTAATTATCAAAATATTTTCCAAAGGAATTTTCTCTTTGTCCATCCAGTATTGAACGGCTTTACCGCTCAAATTCATATAAGTGTTTGGTTTCAAAAGTAGAAACGTTCTTCCTTTGAATTTGTATTCCGCTAGTGCGCCTAGTTTGACAGTTTCAAAATTGATTCCTTCTTTCTTAGCCAAGAAATCCACTATTTTAAATCCGATGTTGTGTCTTGTATTGACGTATTCAGCGCCTATATTACCAAGTCCAACTATTAAAAATTTATTACTCACGCTTTCTATATTGTTTTTTTTGTGTTCGTGAACCTCCGGTTTCATATTAGCTGTATTGTCTTCTATTTGTGGTGATGAGATTAAATTTGAAATCCATTTTATCATATTGCAAAAGTAAACTTAATTACATGATTTGACTATTACATATTTAGATAATTTCCAGATGTTAGGGAGGAATTACATAAAGAATAATAAAAGTGTAGAGTAGCCCAGATTGTAGTGAAAATCCTTATTGCTCGCTTTTTAGGGTGCAATAAGATTGCAACGAAAAGCGGGACGATTAGGGTGTAATATCGAAGGAGTGTTGCTCCTAAAAATGCGAAATAAGTAGCGATTATAAATCATAAAAAAAGCACCAGTTTTACAACTGATGCTTTTAAATTTGATAGAAAAAAGATTATTTTTTCTTTCCTTTTACTGGAGCTTTCGCTGCTTTTGCTGCTTCTTGAGCTGCTTTCATAGCCGCACGAGAGATTCTTACTTGAGCAACAACCGTGTTTTCAGGGTGAATCAATTTGTAGTTGTCGTTTGCTAATTTAGTAACGTACAATTTGTTCCCCATTTCAAGTGGAGTAATGTCAGCTTCAATAAAATCTGGAAGATTTTTTGGTAAAGCTTTTACTTTAAGTTTACGCGTGTTCAAACGCAAAACACCACCTGCAAGAACACCTTTAGAGGTTCCAACAACTTTTACAGGAACTTCCATAGTGATTTCTTTGTCATCAAATAATTGAAAGAAGTCAATATGTAAAATCTTGTCAGACACTGGGTGAACCTGAATGTCTTGTAAAATTGCGTTAAATGATTTTCCTTTTCCAAGATCGATCTCAACTGTGTGAGCGTTTGGAGTGTAAACCAAGTTTTTGAAAGCCATAACTTCTGCTGAGAAATGAACTGCCTGATTTCCTCCGTATAATACGCAAGGAACCAATCCAGCATTACGTAGGGCTTTAGTCGCAACTTTACCCACGCTTTCTCTTTCTGATCCTTTAATTGTAATCGATTTCATTGTAAAAAAAATATAGTTATTAAATAATATTACTTGTTTAGGGTTACATTATAAACTTTCCACTAATGGAATTGTTATGATGTACCATGTGCATAACTTCAGCAAAAAGTGGCGCACAACTCAACACTCTTATTTTGTTTGATTCTTTCTTTAACGGAATAGAATCGGTAACGATTAATTCTAATAATTTAGAATTTTCTATTTTTTCGTAAGCATCGCCAGATAAAATCGCGTGGGTACAAATCGCTCTTACGCTCAATGCTCCTTTTTCGATCATTAAATCTGCGGCTTTCGCCAAAGTGCCTCCGGTATCAATCATGTCATCTACTAAGATTACATTTCTACCTTTTACCTCACCAATTAATTCCATGGTATCGATAATGTTGGCCTCTTTTCTTTGTTTGTAACAAATTACCACATCCGATTCTAAAAATTTAGAATACGCATACGCTCTTTTTGAACCTCCCATATCTGGAGAAGCAATAGTCAAATTGTCTAAACCTAAACTTTTCACGTAAGGTAAAAAGATGGTTGATGCAAAAAGATGGTCTACCGGTTTTTCAAAGAATCCTTGAATTTGATCGGCGTGCAAATCCATGGTCATTACTCTTGTTGCGCCTGCTGCATCTAATAAATTAGCTACTAGTTTAGCTCCTATCGGAACTCTCGGCTTGTCTTTTCTATCTTGTCTTGCCCAACCGAAGTATGGGATTACTGCCGTAATGTGTCTTGCCGAAGCACGTTTTGCAGCATCAATCATTAGTAACATTTCCATTAAATTATCTGCTGTTGGAAAAGTAGAGCAAACAATAAATACGCGCAATCCTCTTATAGACTCTTCATACGAAGGTTGAAACTCACCGTCACTGTACTTTGACATGGTAATTTTCCCTAAAGGGATTCCGTATTCCTTTGCTATTTTCTCAGCAAGATAGACACTTTGTGAACAAGCAAAAATTTTAGCTTCTGGTTCTAGGTGTAACATTTAGTTTGTTGTTTTTTATTCCGATTTGCTACAAACAGGCTTGCTTTGTGATTTTGCATCTGCTCTCTGTTTGTATTTGCCTCGGGTGTAGTTAGTTGTGTGTTGTGTTTTTAACGAGGTGCAAATTTATAAAATTTATTCAACTCTGAAAGGAAAAAATTAAGTATTTTTAGTTGAACATTTAATATTATTTTTTACATTTGCACCGTGTTAAAGGAATTGATGGTTGATTTAAACACAATCACATCTTTTATTGCGTTGAAATAACTGTTGTTATTTCATGTCTAGCTAAGCCCGGATGGCGGAATTGGTAGACGCGCTGGTCTCAAACACCTGTGGGAAACCGTGCCGGTTCGACTCCGGCTCCGGGTACTTAAAAACCTCTTAATCGTTTGATTAAGAGGTTTTTTGCTTTTTAAGGGTGGCTAAAAGGTTGCTGAATTTTATTGTTTCTCAAAATTTTACAAACTCACTCTTTAATTCTTTTTATCCAAACCTTTAATCTGCTTATCAAAATCAGAGTTTATTTTTTGTGTTTTATTAAAATTATCGTATTCGTTGGATGCTTTATTTATCGCTTGTTGGTGCGAAATTGTTCCCAAACCTTCTAAAACTTTATATTCGTTAAAACTTAGGAACTTGTTCACGCTTTCTGCTAAGGCTGCCATTGTAAAGGTGTTTCTACGTTCAATAAGATTTTCGATATAATCAAAATACCCAGAAACGGTACGTTCCAATTGTTAATTTCTTTTTCTTCGAGATAGTTTTTGGCTATTCCAGTGTCCAATTTTAAAATTCTTCCGTTTGGGGAATTTTTGAAAGTTGTCAATCCCATTTGTGGTTTTGAACTATCCGCTTTTATATAAATGATTTCAGCAGCTGTTTTCCCTGTAATAGCAAAATGGAATTTGTTTTGAATGGTAGCGTAAAAGTTTTTGGTTACTTCTGCTTTTGGAGTGTAATCTATGCTACATTCTGCAAATATATCAGTGATTTGTTGGTATATTCTACGTTCACTTGTTCGAATACAACGAACTCTATCCAGTAGTTCTTTAAAATAATCTTTGTCAAAAGCAGTAGTCCCTTGCTTTAAACGTTCGTCATCCATGGCAAAACCTTTGATGATGTACTCTTTAAGGGTGTTTGTTGCCCAAATACGAAACTGGGTTGCTTTGCTGGAGTTTACACGGTATCCAACTGAAATAATTGCATCTAAATTGTAGTATTCAATATTGCGTTTTACTTCTCTATCACCTTCTGTTTGAACTTGTGCAAATTTTGCACTTGTTGCCTCTTTTAGTAATTCATTCTCTTAAAAAATGTTTTCAAGTGTTTGGTCACGACTGTCCTATCAACATCAAATAAATCAGCTATTTTCTGTTGTGTTAGCCAAATGGTTTCTCCTTGAATAAATGCCTCTATTTTAATACTGCCATTTGGTGCAGTATATAAGATAAAGTTATTATTATTTAGTATTAATTCACTCACGAAAGTACATTTTAGATTTTAGTTCTATTGTTCAATCTTGGAATTCTCTAATTTGAAAAAGTTAGGTAAAAATAGGGTATTATTGCTACACATTCATTACTCTATGTAGTTTTGAAAATAAAGTAATTTGGATTATATATTTCTTCAGCTCCGGGTACAAAAACCGCTTCGAAAGAAGCGGTTTTTTTGGTTTTATATCACAATGAACTCCTAATAATCAAAGCGCTTTTATTCTCAATTTGTTCTTTTTTGCCTTTTAAAATCATTTCTGCCAATACCTTTCCCATTACCTCAAAATTGGTTGAAATTGTTGTGATTCCGTTTTCAACTACTTTTTTTAGTGGTGTTTCATTGTATGAGATAATGCCGTAATCACTGCCTAATTGTAGTTTTTGAATTTTTGCTTTTTCAATAACGCGTACTAAATCTCTATCACTCGGAATGATGTAAACTTCCCCTTTCTTGATTTCCCTGTTTTTAAATTTGGTAATAATATCACAACCAAAATCATAGTCTTTGCAAAAATTTTGAAAGCCAATTTTCATTCCTAGCGGTTCGCGGAATCCTGGGAATATCATAATCAGTTTTTCATATTTGTTCAGCTTGGATTTTCCTTTCAATAATCCGTCATAGATATCTTTTACGAAATTCTGATATACGGCCGGATACGATATAAGTTCGGGATTGGTTTGATCTAATATGTATACTTCGTTAACTGGTAGGGTTTTTATAGCTGATGCTGCCTCGGCTAAATTGGTTGGCATAATAATGTATTTAGTGTAATTGCCGTTACTGTCATTAATAAGTTTTTGGAAAACGGGAGCGTTAAAATGATGAAAGAAAATGTCTACTTGAACATTATTTCCAATGTTTTCCAGAAAAGAATTATACAAGTCTTCCTTGAAAATATTCAGTTCGTCAAAAAGTAAAAATATCCTTTGTTTTATGGTGATTTCAACGCTTTTTACATAATATCCTTTACCGGGAATAGCATAAATTATTCCTCTTTTTTTAATTCTTCGTAGGCTTGCAAAACCGTATCACGGGACAAGGAGAATTCAAGGCAAACTTTGTTTACGGAGGGTAATTTGTCTCCTTTTTGTAGGTTTTCGTCTTCTATTGCCTTCTCGACGGAACTAATTATTTGTCGGTATTTAGGAACTCCAAGGTTGTTCTGAATCGAAATTATTTTCATACAGCAGTGAATTTCTTGGCAATATACAAAAAACTGGTAGGTACTGGTATGTTAATAATAGCAATTAATTTACTTTTGGTTTTTCACATTTCATAATTAAATCATGAAAATAAAACACATATCACATTTTAAATTCAATTATGCAATGGAATCATTTGGTTTCATGCCAGATGGGGAAGAGGTTTCTATTTGTAAACTTGCAAATAAAAATGGTATTCAAATGAAAGTGATGGGTTTTGGCGCTACACTTACTTCCTTGAAAGTTCCATTGAAAAATGGAGATTTTGTAGATGTAGTTTTAGGTTTTGACACTTTGGATGCCTATGTGCAGTCCTTTAATTTAGAAAGCGCGCCTTATCTGGGCGCAACCGTAGGACGATTTGCCGGAAGAATAAATGAAGGTGAATTCAAACTGAACGGAAAAACAATTTCCCTTAATAAAAACAACAACGGGAATTCATTGCATGGCGGCACCATTGGCTTTAGCCAAAAAAATTGGAAATTAAAAAAATACAGGGAAGGCAAAAATCCTTCCGTAACTTTTACGTGTGGAAGTGCAGATGGTGAGGAGCATTTTCCCGGTGAACTATCGGTTGATTTGACTTATATGCTCTCAGACGACAATGAATTAATCATAGAATACATTGCCAGCACAACAGAAGATACTATTATAAACTTAACGCACCATAGTTATTTCAATCTTGATGGACATCAATCTAACGTTGTAAATCAGGAAATGCGTGTAAATTCTCAACGAATATTAGAAACCACAGCTTCGGGAATTCCAACAGGACGGTTTCTCAATGTTGCTAATTGTCCTTATGATTTTACCGCGGCGAGAACCTGTCCGTCAAAAATTGACACTACTTTTATTTTAAATAAGGAAAAAGAATACGCAGCATCTCTTTTTAATAGTGACAAAACTTTGAAAATGTCTGTTTATACGAATCAGCCCGCAGTTCACATCTATGTTGGCGGAAATTGCTTTAATACAATAAAGGGGAAAGAAAATGCTAGTTATCATCCCACAAGCGGCATTTGTTTTGAGACCCAAAATTTCCCTGATGCGCCCAATCACGAACATTTTCCATCTTCTGTTTTGAGAAAAGGAGAGTTGTATTATCATAAAACCATTTATAAATTTCAATCTTTTTAAGATGA
Organism: Flavobacterium sp. CG_9.1; assembly: GCF_015751645.1. Classification (NCBI taxonomy): domain Bacteria; kingdom Pseudomonadati; phylum Bacteroidota; class Flavobacteriia; order Flavobacteriales; family Flavobacteriaceae; genus Flavobacterium; species Flavobacterium sp. CG_9.1. The sequence continues at coordinate 85,733 of NZ_JADOVC010000003.1, read as the reverse complement.
AAAAAAACATTCTAATTTCAGTGTTTTTAACCCTTTTTGTATTTCTTATTTCCTGTTCTACTAGTAATGAAACAGGTGAAACTCCAGTAGTGGAGCCGCCGGTTGCCTTAGATTCTTTTATTAGAGCTGCTGATCTTTCTTTTTTACCGGAAATAGAAACATCAGGTGCGGTTTTATACAACAGCAACAACCAAGCAGAAGATATGATTACAACTCTGAAAAATGCTGGTTGTAACACGGTGCGCATTCGTCTTTGGAAAAATCCAGCAAATGGACGTTCTGGTATGGCCGAAGTTAAGGCGCTTTCGCAACGCGTCAAACAAGCTGGACTGAAAGTCTGGTTAACAGTACGTTTCTCGGAAACTTGGGCTGATCCTGCGGTTCAAACTACGCCAGCGGAATGGAAAAATTTATCGTTTACTGATTTAAAATCGGCTGTGGCCAATTACACGTCGACAATTCTCACGGAAATTGATCCAGATATTATCCAGATTGGGAACGAAATTAATAGCGGATTCCTTTGGCCGCAAGGAAATTTAATCAATCAAGAAGTACAAAGTATTTCTTTATTGGCAACTGCCAGCGCAACTATTCGCGCCAAAGCACCAAACACTAAAATCATGATTCATTATGCAGGTGTGAAAGCTTCGGATACGAATTGGTTTTTCAACAAAATTAAAAGTGTAGATTACGATTACATTGGGCTGTCGTATTATCCTATTTGGCACGGAAAAGATTTAGAAGTTATAAAAACTACGATTAATACATTAGGAAAAACATACAGTAAAAAAGTGATTATTGCTGAAACCGCTTATCCTTTTACTTTAGGCTATAATGACTGGACGAATAATATAGTGGGTTTAGATTCGCAACTCGTTTCGGGTTACCCAGCGACTCCTGATGGACAAAAAAACTTTGTATTGGCAATAAAAACACTCGTTAAAGAGTCAGAGTACGGTTTGGGATTTGCGTATTGGGGTGGAGAATGGATTTCTTTCAAAGGGAATCAAGCCGCAAATGGTTCCACTTTTGAAAACCAGGCATTTTATGATTTTAATAATAAAGCATTACCTGTTTTACAGGCGTTTAATAAATAATTTAAAAATGAAAAACATACCGATGCATTTCCGATTCGTTGTCACTTCTGTACTGGTTTCAATACTTTTTTCTTGCAGTGCATCAAAAAATGTGCAATTAACAGCTAAGAACTCTTTTTCAAAAGGAGCTGATGTAGGATGGTTGCCGCAAATGGAAGCCACAGGATATAAATTTTATGATACCGATGGCACCGAAAAAGATTGTTTGCAGTTACTGAAAGATAGAGGAATGAATACTATTCGTCTAAGAGTTTGGGTCAATCCAAATGATGATAAAGCGAGTGGACATTGCAGCAAGGAAGAAACGGTTGTCATGGCTTTGCGTGCGCAAAAAATGGGAATGCGCATTATGATCGATTTTCATTATAGCGATTCATGGGCAGATCCTGCTAAACAATTCAAACCAAAAGCCTGGGAAAATCATACTTTCCCGGAGTTAATGACGGATGTGTACGACCATACTTTTGACGTTTTGACTGCTTTAAAAGCAGTTGGAGTTACTCCAGAATGGGTTCAAGTAGGAAATGAAATTCCAGGAGGTATGCTTTGGCCAGAAGGGAGTACGAAAAATTGGAACCAATTGGCACAATTACTTAACAAAGGGTATGAAGCAACAAAAGCTATTGATGCTAAAATCAAAGTAATTGTACACGTTGATGAGGGGAACAATAACGAAAAATTCCGCTGGTTTTTTGATAATGCTACTGCAAATAATGTAAAGTACGATGTAATTGGATTATCGTATTATCCTTTTTGGATTAAAAAAGATTACACAAAAACCATTGCAGATTTAGCCTATAATCTTAATGATATGGTTGCTAGATACAATAAGGAAGTGATGATTGTAGAGGTTGGCGGCATTGATGAAGAAGTGCAAAACACTAAAGAACTGCTCGCTGCAACCATGAAAGCCGTGAGAGCAGTTCCTAATAACAAAGGTTTAGGCGTTTTGTATTGGGAACCGCAAGGAGCCAAATCTTGGAGCGGTTATTCCTTGAGCGCTTGGCAAAAAGACGGAAAACCTTCGCCAGCTTTAGATGCATTTAAAGAATGGTAAACAGATAAGTCATTTAAGTGTTTAAAATCAAATGACTTACGTCAAAGGTATAAAAGAGAGTATAGACTGATATTATTCTTTGCAAAGCCATCAGAGAGTACGTGAATTCACTGTGATTTTCACTTTAATTATTCAAATTAAATGACTTATATGTTTCAAAAAAATAAATTCTAATTTATTATAAAAATGAAGAAATTGATATGTTTTCTGTTTGCAATTTTAGCATTTACACCAGTAGCTTTCTCTCAATCAAGAGATGTAAAAGTGCTTAACGCCAATTGGAAATTTCAAAAAGGTGATTTTGAAGGGGCATCTAAAGTAAATTTCAATGATTCGAAATGGGAATCCGTAACCGTTCCGCATGATTGGGCAATTTACGGACCTTTTGATAAAAATGTAGATATACAGAAGGTTGCCATTGTTCAAAACGGAGAAACAATAGCTACCGAAAAAACAGGACGAACAGGTGCGCTACCACATATAGGCACAGCGTGGTACCGCAATACATTCACCTTACCTAAAGATTCAAAAGGGAAAAAAATAATTTTGCTTTTTGAAGGTGCGATGAGCGAGCCTCAAATTTATTTAAAAGGAAAAAAAGTGGGAGAATGGGCGTATGGTTATAGTTATTTCTATTTTGATGTTTCCCAATTTGCTCATGAAGGAGCCAATACTTTGTCCGTAAAACTAACCAATAAAGAATTTGCGTCCCGTTGGTATCCTGGTGCAGGTTTGTATCGAAATGTAAGTGTTATTATAAAAAACAACGAAAGCATCGATCAATGGGGACAGTTTATAACGACACCTTTTATTAGTGAGGAAGTTGCAAAAGTAAATATAAAGACAAAAGCATCGGGTGAAAACACGCGTTTAGTCACGACTGTTTTTGATTCTGAAGGACGTAAACTAACTTCAGAAGAGTCGACGCAACAATTCGGAAATGAATTTGACCAAAATTTAAAAGTAGCAAACCCAAAATTGTGGAGCCCTGAAACTCCTTATTTGTATAAAGCAGTTTCGCAATTGTATGTTGGAACAGAACTAAAAGATGAAATTACAACACGTTTTGGAATTCGGGAAATAAAATATGAGGCCAATAAAGGCTTCAGTCTTAATGGAAAGATAACCAAATTTAAAGGCGTGTGTCTGCACCACGATTTGGGTCCGCTTGGCGTTGCGGTAAATAAAGCGGCATTGCGCAGGCAAATGATGATATTAAAAGACATGGGTTGTAATGCGATTCGGAGTTCGCATAACATGCCTTCTTTCGAGCAATTGGAACTGGCGGATGAAATGGGTTTTCTATTTTTAGCGGAGAGTTTTGATGAATGGGCAAAGCCAAAAGTTGAAAATGGATACCATCGTTTTTTTGAAGAATACGCCGAAAAAGACATCGTTAATTTAGTACAAGCCACAAGAAATCATCCTTCTATTGTGATGTGGAGTTCCGGTAACGAAGTGCCTGATCAATGGGGTGAAGAAGGAGTGAAACGTGCTAAATGGCTGCAAGAGCTATTCCATAGAGAAGACCCAACACGTCCCGTAACGGTGGGAATGGATCAAGTAAAAGTAACTATTGAATCTGGTTTTGGTGCTTTGCTTGATATTCCGGGACTGAATTACCGCGTACATTTATACGATGAAGCCTATAAAAAATTTCCGCAAGGGTTTATTTTGGGTTCGGAAACAGCTTCAACGGTGAGCTCTAGAGGGATTTATAAATTCCCTGTGGTTCAAGAAAAAAACAAGCAATATCCAGATTTTCAATCTTCTTCGTATGATTTGGAAGCCTGTAGCTGGTCGAATGTACCTGATGAAGATTTTGTGCTTCAAGATGATAAACCTTGGGTCATTGGCGAGTTTGTTTGGACTGGTTTTGATTATTTAGGAGAACCGACACCCTATGATGAAAGCTGGCCGTCTCGAAGTTCTTATTTTGGAATTAACGATTTAGCGGGTTTACCTAAAGACCGTTATTATTTATACAGAAGCCGTTGGAATACCAAAGAATCAACGCTACACATCTTACCACATTGGAACTGGGAAGGCCGTGAAGGAGAAACAACTCCCGTTTTTGTTTACACGAGCTACAGCAGCGCTGAACTTTTTATTAATGGAAAAAGCATGGGCGTGCAGACAAAAAATAGGAACACGCCACAAAATCGCTATCGTTTGATGTGGATGGATGTAAAATATGAGCCGGGAACGGTAAAAGTTGTGGCTTATGATGACAATGGTAAAGCTGTTGCTGAAGAAGAAGTCAAAACCGCAGGAAAACCGTACCAAATTGTTTTAGAAGCAGATCGAAAAACCATTAGTGCCAACGGAGAAGATATTTCTTTTGTAACCGTATCTGTAGTGGATAAAAATGGAATTCTTTGTCCAACAGCAACCAACCAATTGAAATTTAAGGTTTCAGGAGCGGGTACTTACAGAGCTGCCTGCAATGGCGATGCCACTTCGCTTGAAATGTTTCATAAAGACACCATGAAATTGTTTAGTGGTAAATTGGTAGTGCTCGTAAAATCGACTTTAACTGCAGGCGATATAAAACTTGAAGTAAATGGTTCTGGCCTTAAGAGCGGTAAATTAAACTTGAACGCGACAAAATAGTTAAAACAACAATAACAGCGAGTTCCTAAAAAAGGAATGGATAATTTTTAAATCATGAATGACATTTTAATACACAAAACAACTGATTTTTTTCAGCAGACTTTTGGCTCAGAACCATCAAAAATAGTTCTTTCTCCAGGTAGAATCAATATTATTGGAGAACATATTGATTATAATGACGGCTATGTTTTGCCGGCAGCTATCGATAAAATCATTTGTTTTGCTTTCGAAAAAAACAATTCGGATACAGCTAAAATTGTGGCTATCGATTTAAATGATGAGTTCCAAGTTGATTTAAACGAGGATCAAAAGCAGTCGGAAAGTGTTTGGACAAATTACTTGCGTGGTGTTCTGAATCAGCTGAAAATGAACGGTTATTCCGTAGAGGGTTTCAATTGTGTTTTCAGTAGTAACATTCCAGTGGGATCTGGTTTGTCTTCTTCAGCGGCTTTAGAATGTGGCTTTTTATTTGGTTTAAATGAACTCTTCGATTTGAAAATTAAACCCATAGATATTGCGCTTATGGGACAAAAAGCGGAACATTGGGTAGGAATCAATTGCGGAATTATGGACCAGTTTTCCAGTGTGATGGGTTTAGAAAATAAAGTCATAAAAATTGATTGCAAGACACTAGAATTCGAATATCATGATGCTAATTTTAATGATTATTCCTTAGTTTTATTTGATAGTAATGTCAAGCATTCCTTATTTAGCTCGGCTTACAACACCAGAAGAGAAGAATGTGAAGAAGGAATTTCGATAATTAGTGCTAATTTCCCAGAAATTAGTAGTTTTAGAGATTGCAACGAAGAGCAAGTTTTGAGTCTGAAAGATAAAATGACGGCGAATGTTTTCAAAAGGAGCCTTTTTGTGGTGAAAGAAATTAATCGCGTGAAACTGGCTTGTGATGCTTTGGATGCTGGAAACATTGAGCTTTTAGGAAAATTAATGTTCGAAACGCACGAAGGTTTATCAGTGGATTATGAAGTAAGTTGTGCCGAATTAGATTTTTTAGTAAATACGGTTAAAAAAGATACATCAGTGATAGGTTCGCGATTAATGGGCGGCGGTTTTGGCGGCTGTACTATTAATTTGATCAAAAAAGGACAAGAAGAAGCCTTGAAAAACAAACTATCAAAGTTGTATCAGGACGAATTTGGAATAGAATTAAAAATTTATGATGTCAAAATTGGAAACGGAACATCACTTTATATTGCGAAATAAATGAAAAATTTTGACATCAACGAAGATCCGCACAGACGTTATAATCCGTTAATCAACGAATGGGTTTTGGTTTCTCCACACCGCTCCAAACGACCTTGGCAAGGCCAAAATGAAACAGTAACTTCGGATGCATTGCCGGAATATGACCCGACTTGTTATTTGTGTCCGGGAAATGTTCGAGCGAATGGAATGGTAAATCCAGATTATGAAAACTCATTTGTATTTGAAAATGATTTTGCCGCTTTAAAGCAAGAAGAAATAGCTTTTGAAGAAAATAGTAGTGAAATTTTTTTTAGAGCAAAACCAGAAAGAGGAATTTCTAGAGTGGTTTGCTTTTCGCCAAAACACAATTTGACCTTACCAGAAATGCCAGTCGAAGCGATTGAAAATATCATTCATACCTGGCAAAAAGAATACACGGACTTAGGTAATGTGGATTACATCAACCATGTTCAGATTTTTGAAAACAAAGGAAGTGTGATGGGTTGCAGTAATCCGCATCCGCACGGACAAATTTGGGCGCAATCCTCTTTGCCAACTGAAGTCGAAAAAACGCAAAATAATCTGAAAAGGTATTTTGATACACACAACAAAACACTTTTAGAAGATTATGTAAAAGAAGAGTTGAAACTGGACGAACGCATTGTTATTGAGAACGAACATTTTGTGGCATTAGTTCCTTTTTGGGCCATTTGGCCGTATGAAACGATCATTGTCAGCAAGCGAAATGTGAGTAAAATAACTGATTTCACGGAAACGGAAGTGACTGATTTTGCTGTCATTTTAAAACAGCTAACTACTAAATACGACAACCTTTTCGAAACGTCTTTTCCGTATTCATCCGGAATTCATCAGTCGCCAACAGACGGTAAATTGCATCCAGAATGGCATTTTCACATGCATTTTTATCCGCCATTGTTGCGCTCGGCAACCGTAAAGAAATTTATGGTAGGTTATGAAATGATGGGTGAATCACAAAGAGATATTACACCAGAGAAAAGTGCTGCAGTTTTAAGAGGGCTGTCGGATGTTCATTATAAAAATAGAGTTTAAAAAAAGTTTCACTTGGGTAATGTTTCTGAACCATGGTGTTTCCGCTGGAAAAGCTTTTGCAATTGTTCAAAAAAGTAATTGTTAGTGGTTGGGATGAAAACAAAGCTTTAGGAGCGAATCTTAATAATTAATTTGAAATACTTCATTAACATTAATACAATAGTATGACAACAGAATTTGGGTTTATCGATTATTTAGTTTTTACTGCCTATGCAGTACTTATTTTAGGCGTTGGATTATGGGTCTCTCGCGAAAAAGACGGTCATCAAAAAAATGCTGAGGATTATTTCCTGGCCAGTAAATCATTGCCTTGGTGGGCCATTGGGTCTTCATTAATTGCGGCTAATATTTCTGCAGAGCAATTTATCGGTATGTCAGGTTCTGGTTTTGCATTAGGATTAGCGATTGCGTCTTACGAGTGGATGGCGGCTTTCACGCTAATCATTGTAGGGAAATATTTCCTACCCATTTTTATCGAAAAAGGGATTTATACTATTCCTGAATTTGTAGAAAAACGATTTTCAACAAATCTTAAAACAATTTTGGCGGTTTTTTGGATTGCTTTATATGTTTTTGTCAATCTTACTACGGTTTTGTATCTAGGAGGTTTAGCCATAGAGGCCATATTGGGTATTGACATGATGTATGCAGTTGTAGGATTAGCACTTTTTGCTGCGGCATATTCTTTATATGGTGGTCTTTCTGCTGTGGCTTGGACAGATGTTATTCAAGTTATATTCTTGGTATTAGGTGGTTTGGTTACAACGTACATCGCATTAAACACGGTTTCTGATGGTGCTGGAGTATGGGAGGGAATGAAAACGGTTTATTATGCTGCTCCAGATCGTTTTGTAATGATTTTAGATAAATCTAATCCAGAATACATGAACCTACCAGGTATTGGTGTTTTGGTTGGTGGTCTTTGGGTCGCTAATATTTATTATTGGGGATTCAATCAGTATATTATTCAAAGAACATTAGCGGCTAAGTCTTTAGGTGAAGCCCAAAAAGGGATATTACTGGCTGCATTTTTAAAAATGCTTATTCCTTTCATTGTTGTCATTCCAGGAATTGCAGCGTATGTAATGGTAAATGACCCTGCGATAATGGCTCGATTGGGAGCGGCAGCGGCAGACAATATGCCTGGTTTTGGTACTGCCGACAAAGCATACCCGTGGTTGTTGCATTTCTTACCGGCAGGTTTCAAAGGTTTGGCGTTTGCTGCATTGGCGGCTGCTATTGTATCTTCTTTAGCATCGATGTTAAACTCGACTTCGACCATTTTTACGATGGATATTTACAAACAGTATATTGATAAAAATGCAAACGATAGAAAGACAGTAAATGTAGGTCGTATTTCTGGAGGAATTGCACTATTAATAGCGGTAATTATGGCGCCACTTTTAGGTGGAATTGATCAAGCGTTTCAATTTATTCAAGAATATACTGGTGTGGTAAGTCCTGGTATTTTAGCCGTGTTCGTGTTAGGATTGTTTTGGAAAAAAACAACTAATAAAGCAGCTATTTGGGGTGCATTAGTTTCTATCCCAATTGCGATGTTCTTTAAAGTGGGACCAAAATCATGGGCAGCAGGAAGTAATTTTGAATCTGTTTTTCCAACATTGCCATGGATGGACCAAATGGGGTATACTGCTATTTTAACGATGTTGTTAATTGTTGCCATTAGTTTAATTCAAAATAAAGGAAATAACGATGCTAAAGGAATTCCATTAACGAAAGAATTGTTTAAAACAAGTCCTCTTTATACTATCTGTTCATTTGCATTAATGATTGTATTGGTGGTGGTTTATGCAGTTTTCTGGAAATAAATCTTCTAAAGTTTAATATGGGAAAAGTGAAATTAAATTCGTTTAGTTTCACTTTTTTTATAAAATAATGTAGCCATTTGTTGTTTAGTTGATACCACGAAGCTACTGCAAAACTTGAATGTTTTAATAATAGGTTTGTTTTGAGTTACAAATAGTGTTTTTTTTTGAACGAAATAATCTTTTAAAGTATAGCTTGGCCAAAAAATATAAGGCACAAAAAAAGCCTTCGAATAAAGAAAGCTTTAGTGGTATTTAAATTTATTTTTTAGTTGTTAACCAACGCATCTTGTTTCCACGTTTTAACTGAAGCGATTCTGCTATTAGAATAATCTACTTCACTTAGGTTATTTCCATTCCAGAAAAACCATTTTCCAGTTTTTTCTCCGTTTTTATAAGTGGCAACAGATTGTTTATTACCATTCGTATCGTATGAAGTCCAAACTCCTTCCAGTTTCCCGTTTTTAAAGAAACCTTCTTGTTGTACTTTTCCGTTTTCAAAGTAGTACGTTGTTTTAACTAATTCACCTACAGCTTCTAGTTTTGGATTGTTTTCTTGAGCGAATGCTATTCCTGAGAAAAGTAATGCGGTTAATATTATATATTTTTTCATGTCGTTTGGATTTTTAAATTCATATTAGCTTAACAAATGTATAAAACATTTTACAATAAAAAAACTTTTACTTAACAATTTAGTAACATTAGAGTGAAATTTAACATTCGAAATAAAATGGGCTTTGAAACCAATCACTAAAATTTGTGAATTCGCAATTCATTATTCATAATTAGTCCTAAATTTGCAGCGGTGTCCAAAGGGCAAAATAATCAAAAATTTAGAACATGTATAGAAGTCATAACTGTGGCGAATTGAATGCCTCACATATTAATACAGAAGTTACACTTGCGGGATGGGTTCAAAAATCCCGAGATAAGGGATTTATGAATTGGGTTGATTTACGCGACCGTTATGGAGTTACGCAGTTAATTTTTGACGAAGGTCGTTCGGAAAAATCTGTTTTTGAGTTGGCTAAAACATTAGGTCGTGAATTTGTAATCCAAGTTAAAGGTACTGTTATTGAGCGGGAAGCCAAAAACAAAAACATGACCACGGGTGATATTGAAATTTTAGTTACGGAGTTGACTATTCTAAATGCATCATTGACGCCTCCTTTTACAATAGAGGATGAAACGGATGGTGGCGAAGATATCCGAATGAAGTATCGTTACCTTGACATTCGAAGAAATCCGGTAAAAAACAGTTTGATGTTTCGTCATAAAGTAGCCATGGAAGTGCGTAAATATCTTTCTGATTTAGATTTCTGTGAAGTTGAAACGCCTTATTTAATTAAATCTACTCCAGAAGGAGCTAGAGATTTTGTGGTGCCTTCCAGAATGAATGAAGGTCAGTTTTATGCATTACCACAATCGCCTCAAACGTTCAAGCAATTATTGATGGTGGGTGGAATGGATAAGTATTTCCAAATCGTGAAATGTTTCCGTGATGAAGATTTACGTGCAGACAGACAACCGGAATTTACACAAATCGATTGTGAAATGGCTTTTGTGGAGCAAGAAGATATTTTGAATGTTTTTGAAGGATTGACAAGACATTTACTAAAAGAAATTAAAGGCATCGAAGTAGAAAAATTCCCAAGAATTACCTACGAATATGCGATGAAAACATACGGAAATGACAAACCGGATATCCGTTTCGGAATGGAATTTGGGGAATTAAATCAAGTAACACAACACAAAGAATTCCCTGTTTTTAATGCTGCTGAATTTGTGGTTGGTATTGCAGTTCCGGGAGTTGGAAACTATACTCGTAAGGAAATAGATGGATTAATTGACTGGGTAAAACGTCCTCAAGTAGGCGCATCCGGAATGGTTTATGTAAAATGCAATGAAGACGGAACCTATAAATCATCCGTTGATAAATTCTACGATCAAGATGATTTAGCGCAATGGGCAAAAATTACCGGAGCAAAACCTGGAGATATGATTTTTGTACTTTCTGGTCCTACGGATAAAACAAGAACACAGTTGAGTGCATTGCGAATGGAATTAGCAACTCGCTTAGGCTTAAGAAATCCAGCGGAATTTGCTCCGCTTTGGGTAGTTGATTTTCCATTATTAGAGTTTGATGAAGAAAGTGGTCGTTACCATGCCATGCATCACCCGTTTACTTCCCCAAAACCGGAAGACATGCACTTATTAGAAACAAATCCAGGGAAAGTTCGTGCCAATGCGTATGATATGGTTTTAAATGGAAATGAAATCGGTGGTGGATCAATTCGTATTCACGATAAAGCAACACAACAATTAATGTTCAAATATTTAGGTTTCACCGAAGAAGATGCGAAAGCACAATTCGGATTTTTAATGGATGCGTTCCAATTTGGTGCGCCGCCTCATGGAGGTTTGGCTTTTGGACTGGACAGGTTAGTCGCAATTTTAGGTGGGCAGGAAACCATTCGTGATTTTATTGCTTTTCCAAAAAATAATTCTGGAAGAGATGTTATGATTGATGCTCCATCTAAAATAGATGAATCGCAGCTGAAAGAGCTTCACATTAAATTAGTTTAATTGTTGTTCATCGGTAAAATTTGTTAGAAAACGTTGAATATCAATATTTTTACAAAATAAAAACATAAGATAGTATTTCGTATTATATTAAATATTACATTTGCCTCATTATAAATTATTATTACAATTACAATGCGTACAGGTACAGTTAAATTTTTCAATGAATCTAAAGGTTACGGATTCATTACAGACGAAGAAACAGGAAAAGACATTTTTGTTCATGCATCAGGAATCAACGCGGAAGAATTACGCGAAGGTGATAGAGTAAGCTATGAAGAAGAAGAAGGAAGAAAAGGAAAAGTTGCTGCGAAAGTAGCAGTTATCTAAGCAAAAAATTTATTTTTTGTCTAAGAATGTGTAAAACGTTTCGATTAAATTCGGAACGTTTTTTTTGTTTTATATCCATCCTAAATGGGCATAAGAATGCGATGTATTAGTGTTGTTAAATCCTCTAAACGTTAAACACATCTTAATAGAACCGTCGTTTCTTATTTATAATAAATAAAAATTGTAAATTTACATCGATGTAGTGGCGATGTATTTCTTTGTTTTAATTGTTATTTAATAATTTGAAAGTTATCTTTGTCGCTTATTCTTATTCATAAATAACTGCCATATGCAATCCGATCAATTAAATTATATTCCTATTTTAATGCAGTTTATTTTAGCTGTAGGATTTGTTGTAGGAACGATAATAGTTTCAGGGAAATTAGGTCCTAAACGTTCTTCTGAAAACAAAGATAAAAACTTCGAGTGCGGTATTGAGTCCGTTGGAAACGCTAGAATACCCTTTTCAGTAAAATATTTTCTTGTTGCGATTTTATTTGTTTTGTTTGATGTTGAGGTTATTTTTCTCTATCCATGGGCAATAAATTTCAAGGAGTTGGGAATGGAAGGAATGGTGAAAATGGTGATCTTTATGCTTTTGCTTTTGGTGGGTTTTTTCTACATCATCAAAAAGAAAGCGTTGGAGTGGGAGTAAAATTTATTTTAAATGTTGAATTATAAATTATAAAAAGTTTTGTTTTTAATTGATAATTCAGAATTTTTAATTCTAAATAACAAAAAATGAGTGATTCAAATATAAATATGGTTGCCCCTCCAGAGGGTGTTGTTGGTGAAGGTTTCTTCGCTACAAAACTTAATGACGTAGTGGGAATGGCTCGTGCAAATTCATTGTGGCCTTTGCCTTTCGCCACTTCTTGTTGCGGAATTGAATTTATGGCAACGATGGCTTCGCATTACGATTTAGCACGATTTGGTTCGGAGCGCGTTAGTTTTTCGCCTCGTCAAGCGGATATGTTAATGGTAATGGGAACGATTTCAAAAAAAATGGCGCCTATTTTACGTCAGGTTTATGAGCAAATGTCGGAACCTCGTTGGGTAATTGCTGTTGGAGCTTGTGCTTCATCTGGTGGAATCTTTGACACGTATTCGGTTTTGCAAGGGATTGATAAAGTGATTCCGGTTGATGTTTATGTCCCAGGTTGTCCACCAAGACCGGAACAAATTGTAGATGGCGTTATGAAATTGCAAGAGTTGGTGAGAACAGAATCGGTAAGAAGAAGAAGTTCTCCTGAATACCAAGAATTATTAGCTTCTTATAACATCAAATAAATAATGGCTTTAGAAACGATACAAATTCAAGAAAAATTAGTTGAATCATTTGATTCAGCTGTTTTTGAATTCAAGCAAGAAAGAGATCTGTTTTCATTTGAAGTCGCTGCGGATAAAATAACTGCAGTGATTCTTTTTTTGAAAAATGATCCAACATTACGTTTTCATTTTTTAACAGATTTATGTGGGATTCATTATCCTGACAATGATGAAGAGCATCAATTTGCAGTGGTATATCATTTACATAATTGGTATGAAAACAAAAGAATCAAGATCAAAACCTATATAAACGGTGAAAATCCAGAAATAAAATCAATATCAAATATTTTCTTATGCTCCAATTGGATGGAAAGAGAAACGTATGATTTTTATGGAATAAACTTCATAGGACATCCTCAGTTGAAAAGAATTTTAAATATGGATGAAATGATTTCTTTTCCAATGCGAAAAGAATTCCCGATGGAAGATAGCGGAAGAACAGATAAAGATGATCGTTTCTTTGGAAGAACAACCGACAATTATTAAAAACACACACTATTATAATTTTTCACATTAAATAAATGTCAGAACTATTATTACCACCAGAGCATCGCTATGCTAAAAGAATTAAAGAACAACTAAATGAAGACGGAAGCGAGCTTTCTATCTTGAATTTAGGACCAACACACCCAGCTACACATGGTATTTTTCAGAATATCTTGCTGATGGATGGAGAAAGAATTCTGGAAGCGGAACCAACCATTGGTTACATTCACAGAGCTTTCGAAAAAATTGCAGAAAACCGTCCTTTTTACCAAATCACGCCACTTACGGACAGAATGAATTATTGTTCATCACCTATAAACAACATGGGTTGGTGGATGACATTAGAAAAATTGTTGGATATTGAAGTTCCTAAAAGAGCGCAATATTTAAGAGTTATAGTAATGGAATTGGCAAGAATCACGGATCATATCATCTGTAATTCTATCCTTGGTGTGGATACTGGAGCCTATACTGGATTTTTATATGTATTCCAATTTAGAGAAAAAGTATACGAGATCTACGAAGAAATTTGTGGAGCACGTTTGACTACTAATATGGGTCGAATTGGTGGTTTCGAAAGAGATTGGTCACCAAAGGCATTTGAATTACTAAACACGTTTTTAGAAGAATTTCCAGCTGCTTGGAAGGAATTTGAAAACTTATTTGAAAGAAATAGAATATTTATTGATAGAACAGTAAATGTTGGACCAATATCCGCTGAACAAGCCATGGCTTATGGTTTTACTGGTCCAAATTTACGTGCTGCAGGAGTTGATTATGATGTTCGAGTATCGCAGCCCTACTCTTCTTACGAAGACTTTGACTTTATTATTCCTGTAGGGAAATCAGGTGATACCTACGACCGTTTTTGTGTTCGTAATGCTGAAGTATGGGAAAGTTTAAGTATCATTCGTCAAGCACTAGCAAAGATGCCAGAAGGAAATGACTTTCACGCTGATGTTCCGGATTATTACCTTCCTCCAAAAGAAGATGTTTACACAAGTATGGAATCGTTGATTTATCATTTCAAAATTGTAATGGGAGAGGTTCCTGTTCCAGTGGCCGAAGTTTATCATCCTGTAGAAGGTGGAAATGGAGAATTAGGTTTTTATCTAGTTACTGACGGAAGTCGAACACCTTATAGATTGCACTTTCGTAGACCTTGTTTTATTTACTACCAAGCGTATCCAGAAATGATTAAAGGAGCTTTGCTCTCAGATGCGATTGTTATTTTGTCGAGTTTAAATGTTATTGCAGGCGAGCTAGACGCTTAACGAATTAAGATTGCTGATTAACGATTTTAGATTTCAGATTTAAAAGAAAAATGGAAAGAACACATTACAAACAAGAAATAAACATAACTGAAGCATTGATGTCTCGCATCAATGAGTTAATCAGCCATTATCCTGAAGACAAAAGAAAATCGGCTCTATTGCCGGTTTTGCATGAAGTTCAAGATGCGCACGAGAATTGGTTGAGTATTGAATTGATGGATAAAGTAGCCGAAATTATTCAAATAAAACCTATTGAGGTTTATGAAGTAGTTTCATTTTATACCATGTACAATCAAAGGCCAATTGGGAAATACATGTTTGAATTTTGCCAAACTTCTCCATGTTGTCTGAATGGTGTAGAAGATCTTATGGATTATACCTGTGAAAAGCTAGGTGTAAAAGTAGGCGAGCCTACTCCAGATGGTCTTTTTGAGGTAAGAGGTGTAGAATGTTTAGGAGCTTGTGGCTATGCGCCAATGATGCAACTAGGTGATTTTTACAAAGAACATTTGACAAAGGAAAAAGTAGATCAGCTAATTGAAGATTGCAAAAATGATACAATAATACTACACGATATATAATATGTCACAAAAAATATTATTAGACAAAGTAACTATTCCAGGAATTAAAACCTACGAAGTATACCGTGCAAACGGAGGATATGCATCTGTAGAAAAAGCCCTGAAAACATTAACACCGGATGAAGTAGTAGAGGAAGTGAAAACTTCTGGATTACGTGGCCGTGGTGGAGCTGGATTCCCAGCTGGAATGAAATGGAGTTTTATTGATAAAAAATCAGGAAAACCGAGACATTTAGTTTGCAATGCGGATGAGTCAGAGCCAGGAACTTTCAAGGATCGTTATTTGATGGAATTTATTCCTCATTTATTGATTGAAGGAATGATTACTTCTAGTTATGCATTGGGAGCAAACCTATCTTATATCTACATTCGTGGAGAGTACATGTGGGTTTATAAAATATTAGAGAGAGCCATAAACGAAGCAAAAGCTGCTGGGTTTTTGGGGAAAAACATACTAGGTTCAGGCTACGATTTAGAACTTTATGTTCATTGTGGTGCTGGAGCTTACATTTGTGGAGAAGAAACCGCGCTGATTGAATCTTTGGAAGGGAAAAGAGGAAATCCTCGTATTAAGCCACCCTTTCCTGCTATTTCAGGACTTTGGTCAAATCCAACGGTTGTAAATAACGTAGAGACTATTGCCGCAGTGCCTTGGATTGTAAATAATTCAGGTGCAGAATATGCTAAAATTGGTATTGGTCGTTCTACAGGAACTAAGTTAATTTCAGCTTCAGGACACATTAAAAATCCTGGTGTTTACGAAATTGAATTGGGTTTAAGTGTCTATGAATTCATGAATTCTGATGAATATTTAGGTGGAATGAGTTCTGACAGACCATTGAAAGCATTTGTGCCAGGAGGAAGTTCTGTTCCTGTTTTACCCGCTCATTTAATTTATAAAACAGCTAACGGTGAGGATCGTTTGATGTCATACGAATCCTTGAGTGACGGTGGATTTGCAACAGGATCGATGTTAGGATCAGGTGGATTTATTGTTTACAATGATACATCTTGTATTGTTCGTAATACTTGGAATTTCTCTCGCTTTTATCACCATGAAAGCTGTGGACAATGTTCCCCTTGTCGTGAAGGTACTGGGTGGATGGAAAAAGTATTGCACCGAATAGAAAATGGTCACGGTCGTGAAGAAGATATCGATTTGCTGTTGAGTATTCAAAGTAAAATTGAGGGAAATACGATTTGTCCATTGGGAGATGCAGCAGCTTGGCCAGTGGCAGCAGCGATTCGCCACTTTAGAGAGGAATTTGAATACCACATTCGTTTCCCAGAAAAAATAAAAAATAGAGATCATTTTGTTGCTGAACCTTTTGAAAAAGTAAAGTATTTAGTAGCGAAGGAATTGATTTAAGATTGCTGATTAACGATTTTTGATTTCAGAAATAAGATACTCCGTAGGAGTTAAATAGAGTTAAATAATGAAAGTAACAATAGACGGACATTCAATAGAAGTTGAACCAGGAACAACCATCCTGCAGGCAGCACGTATGATAGGTGGAGAAGTAGTTCCGCCAGCGATGTGCTATTATTCTAAACTAAAAGGAAGCGGTGGAAAATGCCGTTGTTGTTTAGTGGAAGTTGCTAAAGGAAGTGAAGCGGATCCAAGACCAATGCCAAAATTAATGGCATCTTGTGTAACCGGTTGCATGGACGGAATGGAAGTGAATAGTAAATCCTCGCCTCGAGTGCAAGAAGCAAGGAAATCAGTAACTGAATTTTTGTTGATCAATCACCCCTTAGATTGTCCCGTTTGTGATCAAGCAGGAGAATGTGATTTGCAAAACTTAAGCTTTGAGCACGGGAAATCAGAAACTCGTTTTATTGAGGAAAAGAGAACTTTTGAACCAGAGAATATAGGTCCAAATATTCAGTTGCACATGAATCGTTGTATTCTTTGCTACCGTTGTGTAATGGTAGCAGATCAATTGACGGATGATCGTGTTCATGGAGTTATGGATAGAGGAGATCATTCGAATATATCGACTTGTATTTCAAAAGCGGTTGATAATGAGTTCTCAGGAAATATGATAGATGTTTGTCCAGTAGGCGCATTGACTGATAAAACGTTTCGATTTAAATCTAGAGTTTGGTTCAGTAAGCCGTATAACGCACACAGGGATTGCCCTACTTGTTCTGGAAAAACTACCGTTTGGATGTTTGGTGACGAAATTCAACGTGTTACTGGAAGAAAAGACGAATACCATGAAGTAGATGAGTTTATTTGTAATGGTTGTCGTTTTGATCACAAAGAAGTGAAAGACTGGATTATTGAAGGGCCAAGAGCTTTTGAAAAAGACTCGGTTATCAATCAAAACAAATACAACAGAAAGTTAGAAAAAGTTGAAATAGCTACTGAATCGCATATCCTTATTGGTAGAGAAGAAGATCGTAAAAAAATCAGTATGGCTGAATTTCCATTGACCGAAGAAGATATTATAAATCAAAAAAGTTTGGGCAATAATGGATAGTACTATTATCATAGAAAAAGGTGTCATTATTGTAGCGGTTTTTGCTTTAACAATGTTGATGGCAATGTATTCCACTTGGGCAGAACGTAAGGTGGCCGCTTGGCTTCAAGATCGTGTTGGACCTAACAGAGCTGGTCCTTTTGGATTGTTTCAACCGCTAGCTGATGGTTTAAAATTATTCTCGAAAGAGGAATTTGAACCGAATACACCAAATCGTTTTTTGTTTTTTGTAGGTCCTGCCATTGCAATGAGTACGGCTTTGATGACAAGTGCTGTGATTCCCTGGGGAGACAGATTGCACTTGTTTGGAAGAGATATTTTATTACAAGCCACCGATTTGAATATAGGTTTATTATATTTTATTGGAGTTGTATCCGTGGGAGTTTATGGAATTATGATTGGGGGTTGGGCTTCAAATAATAAATTCTCTTTGATTGGAGCTGTTCGTGCTGCTTCGCAAATGGTTTCTTATGAAGTGGCCATGGGACTTTCCTTGATTGCCTTATTGATGATGACCGGAACATTGAGTTTAAGAGAAATTTCGGCGCAACAAGCTGGGATGGATTGGAATGTTTTTTACCAACCATTATCTTTTATTATCTTTTTAATTTGTGCTTTCGCAGAAGCCAATAGAACTCCTTTTGATTTAGCGGAATGTGAAACAGAATTAATTGGAGGATACCACACAGAATATTCGTCGATGAAAATGGGATTCTATTTATTTGCTGAATATGCCAATATGTTTATCTCCTCTACTATTTTAGCAGTTTTATTCTTTGGAGGGTATAATTATCCGGGAATGAGTTGGGTAGTTGAAAATTGGGGTGTAAATATTGCCAATATAATGGGATTTGGTGCTTTGTTTATCAAATT
Source organism: Flavobacterium sp. CG_9.1 (assembly GCF_015751645.1). Lineage (NCBI taxonomy): Bacteria > Pseudomonadati > Bacteroidota > Flavobacteriia > Flavobacteriales > Flavobacteriaceae > Flavobacterium > Flavobacterium sp. CG_9.1. The sequence goes on along the minus strand of NZ_JADOVC010000003.1, from coordinate 66,921 downwards.
GTGTGGGTTTATATTTTTCTTTATGTGGGTTCGATGGACTATTCCAAGATTTAGATACGATCAATTGATGCATTTGGGTTGGAGGATACTAATTCCGTTATCGATTGTAAATATTATGATTACTGGAATTGTAATGTTAAGAGCGGATATTGCGGCCTATTTTGGTTTTTAACAATCCAAATGGAGAGCAAGAAATAGCAAGATAAAATAGAATTGAGACAGAAAAAGCCCTAGCCCTGATAGTAGTGAAAATCCTTTTAATCGCCGCAGCGATTAAAAGATTGAAACGGATAGCAGGAAACAGCTACAAATAAAATAAAAAATGAGTATAGAAAGTATATCCTTATCGGGAAGAAAAAAGCTAGTCTCTAACAAGGAGATGACTTTTTGGGAAAGAATGTATCTTGTTGCGATTGTCAAAGGATTAATAATTACAATTCAGCATTTGTTTACTAGAAAAGTAACGATTCAATATCCAGAGCAGGTACGTGAAATGAGTCCGGTTTATCGCGGTCAACACATGTTGAAACGTGATGAAGAAGGTCGGGAAAATTGCACGGCTTGTGGTTTGTGTGCTTTGTCTTGTCCAGCGGAAGCAATTACGATGAAGGCGGAAGAACGCAAAGCCGATGAAAAACATTTGTACAGAGAAGAAAAATATGCTTCTATTTATGAAATTAATATGTTGCGTTGTATTTTTTGCGGCTTGTGTGAGGAGGCTTGTCCTAAAGATGCAATTTATTTGACTACCTCCAAAGTATTAGTTCCTTCGAGTTACGAAAGAGAAGATTTTATTTTTGGAAAAGATAAATTAGTGATGCCTTTAGATATCGCAATGAAAAATGCTCAACTTAAAAACGCTAATTAATGTCTACGATACTTATAATTTTTTGCGTACTATCCGCGGTAACTTTGGCAACCGCTTTTTTGACAATCTTCAGTAGAAATCCAATTCATAGTGCTATTTATTTAGTGATTTGTTTCTTTTCGATAGCAGGTCATTATCTTTTATTAAACTCCCAGTTTTTAGCGATTGTTCATATTATTGTGTATTCTGGAGCGATTATGATTTTATTCCTGTTTACCATTATGTTGATGAATTTGAATGAAGAAAAAGAAGTGCACCGACCTAGGATTACGCGCTTAGGAGCAATTGTTTCTTTTTGCTTAATTTGTTTAATATTGATCGCTATTTTCATCAACTCAAAACCTATTGTTGGTGAATATGTAACTACTGGCGAAGATTATCAGTCTATAAAAGTATTGGGTAAAGTACTATTGAATGAATATATGGTTCCATTTGAATTTGCTTCTATTTTACTTTTAGTGGCTATGATTGGAACGGTATTATTGTCTAAAAAAGAAAAATTGCAAAAATAAGATGAACAATATTTTAAACCACATTGGTATTGAAAATTATATATTCCTAAGCGTAATACTTTTTTGTATTGGTGTTTTCGGAGTATTGTACAGACGAAATGCCATAATCGTATTTATGTCGATAGAAATAATGCTGAATGCCGTGAATCTTTTGTTCGTTGCATTTTCGACTTATCATCAAGATGCGCAAGGACAAGTTTTTGTGTTTTTCTCGATGGCAGTTGCTGCGGCAGAAGTTGCCGTAGGATTGGCAATTTTAGTTTCTATTTTTAGAAACTTAGGCTCTATTACTATCGATAATTTGAAAAACTTAAAAGGATAAACTATAATGAATACGAATTTAGCTTTACTCTTATTATTAGCTCCTTTTTTAGGATTTTTATTAAATATTTTATTTGGATCGCGTTTGGGAAAAACATTGTCCGGAATAATCGGGACAATGGCTGTTGCTGTTTCATTTGCGGTCACATTTTATTTCTTTGGAGCAATTGCTGCAATACCAGAAGGGATTCATATTTCACTTTTTGAATGGATTCAAATCAGTAATTTTAAAGTTGATTTTGGATTTCAATTGGATCAATTATCCGTTTTATGGTTGCTATTCGTTACTGGAATTGGTTCATTGATTCATTTGTATTCGATCAATTACATGCATGATGATGAGAATATGCATAAATATTTTGCCTATTTGAATCTGTTTGTATTTTTCATGATTACACTAGTAATTGGTAGCAATTTATTAGTAATGTTCATCGGATGGGAAGGCGTTGGTCTTTGTTCCTATTTGTTGATTGGATTCTGGCATAAAAACCAAGAATTTAATGATGCGGCAAAAAAGGCATTCATTATGAATCGTATTGGTGATTTAGGGTTGTTGATTGGGATTTTTATTTTAGGAATGTTATTTTCTACTTTAGATTTTGCCACATTGAAAACGGCTATTTCTGGCGCAACTGATCTTAATATGTATTGGCTTTCGGTAGCTGCATTTGCTTTGTTTATTGGAGCTTGCGGTAAGTCCGCACAAATACCCTTATATACGTGGTTGCCGGATGCGATGGCAGGTCCAACGCCAGTATCGGCATTGATTCACGCAGCGACGATGGTTACTGCAGGGATTTTTATGATTACGAGATTAAATTTCTTGTTTGATTTGACTCCGGATGTCCAAAATATAATTGCCATAGTGGGAGCTGTTACGGCTTTAGTAGCGGCAACAATTGGTTTAGTTCAAAATGACATCAAAAAAGTATTGGCTTATTCTACCGTTTCACAATTGGGATTAATGTTCTTGGCTTTGGGATTGGGTGCTTACGAAGTGGCTGTTTTCCATGTGATTACTCACGCTTTCTTCAAAGCTTGTTTGTTCTTAGGATCCGGTTCCGTTATTCACGCGTTGCACGGAGAACAAGATATGCGCAACATGGGTGGTTTGAAAAAAGCAATGCCAATTACATTTGCGACCATGCTTATTGCGTCATTGGCTATTTCAGGAGTTCCATTGTTTTCTGGTTTTTTCTCTAAGGATGAAATCTTATTAGTGGCGTTTCATCACAACATACCGTTATGGGTTGTGGCTTCTATTGCTTCTATAATGACAGCTTTTTATATGTTCCGTTTAATGTTCTTGACGTTCTTTAAAGAATTTAGAGGAACTGCAGAACAAAAACACCATTTGCACGAAAGTTCTCCGTTGATCACCATTCCATTGATTGTTCTAGCATTTTTAGCTACTATCGGTGGATTGATTAGTTTGCCTGGAAATAGTTGGTTGAATGAGTATTTAACTCCTATTTTACCTAAGTTAGCAACCGCTGAACACCATTTAGGAACTACTGAATATATCTTGATGGCTATTGCTGTTATAGGCGGATTAGTTGGTATTGGTATTGCTTACGCCAAATACATAAAACAAAATGCTGTCCCAAGCGAAGATGCAGCGATTACAGGATTTTCTAAAGTGCTCTACAATAAATATTATGTTGATGAATTTTATGATGCTATTTTTGTCAAACCGATTAATTTCTTGTCTCGTTTTTTCAGAGATACAGTAGAATCAGGTTTATCAGCTTTGGTTTTTGGATTCGGAAAACTGACCAACGAAATAAGTTATCAAGGAAAGAAAGTACAAAACGGAAGTATAGGTCTTTATCTTTTTGCCTTTGTTTTAGGACTTTGTGCCATTGTTTCTTATTTATTTTTAGCTCAATAATTTTTCATTATGAACGTATCTCTTATTTTAATTATTCTTTTAGTTGGTGCTTTTGCAACCTTTCTCGCGGGTGATAAACTAGCTTCAAAAGTAGCATTGTTGTTTGGCTTAGCTGCTGCAGGCGCTTCTATTGTATTATTAAATCACTATAATTTAGGTGAAAATATTAGTTTCATCAATCAGTGGGTCACACAACCCAATATATCTTTTGCGCTGAAAGCAGATGGATTGTCATTGGCTATGGTTTTACTGACTACTGTTTTGACTCCTATCATTATATTTTCTTCTTTTGGAAATGAATTTAAAAATTCCAAATCATTTTATGCTTTGATTTTGTTTATGTCTTTTGCTATGGCGGGAACATTCTTAGCATCAGACGGTTTATTGTATTATATTTTTTGGGAATTATCTTTAATACCTATTTACTTCATCGCTTTGGTTTGGGGTAACGGAGATGCAGAAGAACGTAAAAAAGCAGTTGTTAAATTCTTTATTTATACCCTAGCAGGTTCCTTGTTCATGCTAGTAGCATTTGTTTATCTGTATCAAAAAGCGGGAAGCTTTTTATTAGAGGACTTGTACAAAGTAAATTTATCTGCTGCAGAACAGTTATGGATATTCCTAGCTTTTTTCTTGGCGTATGCCATAAAGATTCCATTAATTCCATTTCACACTTGGCAAGCCAATGTGTACCAAAAAGCACCGACCGTTGGAACGATGCTTTTATCTGGGATCATGTTAAAAATGGGATTGTATAGCGTTATTCGTTGGCAATTGCCTTTGGCTCCAATGGCCGCTAAAGAATATATGTATATTTTTATTGGACTTGGGATTGCAGGTGTGATTTACGGATCTATCGTGGCTTTGAAACAGAAAGATTTAAAGAAATTATTGGCTTATTCGTCCTTAGCGCACGTGGGTTTAATTGCTGCAGGTAGCTATACTTTGACGTTAGACGGATTACGTGGAGCAGTTTTACAAATGATTGCTCATGGATTTGTGGTTGTTGGATTGTTTTATATTGCGGAGATCATTTTCAGAAGATATGAAACTAGAGTAATTGCTGAAATGGGGGGTATTCGTTCGCAGACACCAAAATTCACCTCCATGTTTTTAATCTTAGTTGTGGCTTCAGTTGCGTTGCCATCTACGTTTAACTTTGTTGGAGAATTTACCGTTTTATACAGTCTTTCACAAATTAATATTTGGTTTGCCATATTAGGGGGAACTACGATAATTTTAGGAGCCTATTATATGTTGAAAATGTTTCAACAGGCCATGTTAGGTGAAACTAATACACGAATATTTACGGATGTAACTAGCAACGAAGGGATAACTTTGGTACTAATAATCGCCGTGTTATTCTTTTTTGGAATGTATCCAAAACCGATTATAGATTTGATCACACCAAGTCTTGAAGAAATTTTAATTCAAATAAACCGAATAAACTAAGTCAAGTAAAAAAATGAATACATTAATAGCTATAATAGGATTAGGTGTTTTATGCCTTTTATTTGAAATTTTTAATTTACGAAAAGCCATTGTGCCACTTACAATTATTGGATTGTTAGGAGTTCTTGGTTTGACTATCTCTGAATTTAATTCAACAGAAAGTTACTATAACAATATGATTGTTGTGAGTAAATTTTCGACTACTTTTTCGTCTTTGTTTATTGTTCTAACTATTTTCTTAGTGACTTTAGGACATAATTTTTACGAAATTCACCAATCTAAAATCTCTGATTATATTGCCATAAAAATATTTTTATTGGCTGGGGCGGTGGCAATGGTTTCTTTTGGAAACTTAGCCATGTTCTTTTTAGGAATCGAAGTATTGTCTATTTCGCTCTATGTACTTGCTGCTAGTGATCGTATGAATCTAAAGAGTAACGAGGCGGGAATGAAGTATTTCTTAATGGGATCCTTTGCTTCTGGAATCATTCTTTTTGGTATCTGTTTGATTTATGGAGCGATGGGGAGTTTTGATGTTACTGAAATCAGTGAGTTATCACAATCAGCGGAATTGCCGGTATGGTTTCCTATTGGAATTGTATTAGTTACGATAGGAATGTTGTTTAAAGTGGCTGCAGTTCCATTTCACTTTTGGGCACCAGACGTATATGAAGGTTCTCCAGCATTGACAACCGCATTAATGAGTACCTTGGCTAAAGTAGTTGCTATGGCTACTTTGTACAAATTGTTATCCGTTATGAATGCTGATGTGTCAGAGTCATTCAAAATTGTTGTAGTAGTGATTTCTATGGCGTCGATGACCGTAGGAAATATTATGGCATTGAGACAAACAAATGTAAAAAGGATGTTGGCTTTTTCCGGTATTTCACATGCAGGATTCATGTTAATGACTTTACTTAGTCTTTCTACTTCAGCAGGAAGTTTGTTGTATTATGCTTCAGCGTATTCGCTATCTGGAATCGCTGCTTTTAGTGTAATCTTATACGTTTGTAAAAATAGAGATAATGAAGATGTTGTAAATTTTCATGGTTTAGGAAAAACGAATCCTTTGTTAGCGGCTATTCTTACTGCTTCTTTACTTTCTATGGCGGGTATTCCTATTTTTGCTGGATTCTTCGCCAAGTTGGTTTTATTTAGCCAAACGATTCAGGCGGGTTATTTAGCGTTAGTAATTGTAGCCGTAGTAAACTCTATTATAAGTGTTGGTTACTACTTTAAATTGATTTTGGCAATGTATTCCAAAGAGCCAAATGAAGAAAAAAAACCAACTCCATTTGTAATTTATGCAGTGGCTGTCGTAGCTATTGTTTTGAACATCGCGTTAGGATTGTTTCCTTCTTTAGTACTAGATTTATTGGCATAAACCAAATTTTAAGATAATTCAAAAACCATCAATAGCAATGTTGATGGTTTTTTTTATGTTCTGTTGTAAACTAATTCTAATTGGTCTATTCATAATATAAATACAATGTATGCTCATTTTCTGTTTGTTTTTCGTAAATTTGTATATACAAATGATTTAATCATTATTAAATAAAAGAAGATGCAGAATACATTAAAAATACAAATCTGGTCCGATATCATGTGTCCATTTTGTTACATAGGAAAAAGAAGAATAGAAGGTGCTTTACAAAATTTTGAACATAAAGACGCAGTCCAGATTGAATGGAAGAGTTTTCAGTTGGACCCAAGTTTTATTGCTTCTCCAGAAGATAATATGGTCGAGCATTTAGCAGAAAAATATAGAAAGGATGCAGATTGGGCTCAAGGAATGCTTGATGATATGACTCAGAATGCTAAAAATTCAGGATTGGATTTTCATTTTGAAAAAGCGGTTATGGCCAATTCATTGCATGCGCATCGCTTATTGCATTTGGCTAAAAAGTATAATTTGGCAAATGACCTAGAAGAGTTGTTATTCAAAGCCTATTTAACCGATGGTAGGAATATTAATGATTTGGATACATTGAGAGCATTGGGACTGGAAGTAGGACTACACGCTGAATCCATTGATGAAGTATTGCATTCTAATGCTTACGCAGATGAAATACAGCAGGATATTAATGAGGCGCAATCTATCGGTGTTCAAGGCGTTCCGTTCTTTGTTTTCGATAATAAATATGCAGTTTCGGGTGCGCAACATGTCGAAACATTTGTGAAAACATTGGAAAAAGTATGGGAAGAGGGCAAATTTGAAGCTAAACCAACGCTATTAAACACTACTGATGGAGACAGCTGCGGGATAGATGGTTGTAATTAAACTATAAATTGTAGTGTTTTCAATTTTTACCACAACAAAAGGCTGTTCCAAAAAAAGACAGCCTTTTAATTACGATTATTTATTTAATCACTACTTTGTAGCAACAGTTTCGATAAACGTTTTGCCATTGTAAGTAATCTCAAACGTATATATACCGTTTTGAGCATTAGTTAAGTCAAACTTTTTCCCAACATAAAGGTCGGCAGCTAAAGTTTCATTATAGACTTCTATTTGATTAGGGTCGTAAAGTGCAACAGTAACTGGAGCTTTTTCTAAGTTTAAAATGTTTACGGTAATCATTCCGTTTTTGTTTACCAAAACGGGTTTGTACACTTCAGAAATAGCATCAGCTGATAATTTAGCTTTGTTACCTACAACTTCAATTCTATACTTTGAAATTTTAAGATCACTCTCTGCTTTCAGGAAGTAGATTCCGTCTGGTAAAGCAGTCAAATCGTATGTTCTGCTGATATTATCTTCGGATGTAACTTTTTCTTGATAGATTAATCCGTCATTGGTGTCGTAAATGGACAAATCAATTTTCTTTGTCTCTTTCAAACTAAAACTCACCGTTTTTCCTTCTTCTTTTATTAAATCCAGTGAAAAATCTGCGTTTCCTGCATGTGCTTGTACGGCAGTCAACACTACTGCAGCTAACACTAAACTAAATTTTAAAATCTTTTTCATAATTGTAAATTTTTAGATTTATAATGATACTTATCTGGTGCTAAATTAATGCAACTTACTGCGTATGAGTAATGCTGAATTTTCTAATTAGTGTGCTATTTTACCTTTTACGAAATCGATTAAGGTTAAAAAAGTTAATTGAGTGTCTGTTTTTGGTAAATTTGTGCTCATTCTAAATACGGATTCGTATGAAAATTATACCGCCAGCTTTTGAAAGTATTGCGCCATCGTTTGGGAGTTCTTTTTACTTTTCGAAATATGTTGAAAACGCGAATAGTAAGGCGCACTTATGGCATTACCATCCTGAAATTGAATTGGTTTATGTGAATGGTGGTTCCGGAAAACGGCAGATTGGAAGTCACATTTCGTATTATACCGATGGTGATTTGATTTTGATAGGAAGTAATTTACCGCATTGTGGGTTTACCAATGAAGAAACCGGCAATAAAAACGAAACGGTAATCCAAATGAAACCAGATTTCTTGGGCAATGGATTTTTTGATATTTCGGAAATGACGAATATTCGGAATCTTTTTAGTCAAGCTAAAGCTGGAATTGCTTTTCATGATGAAACCAAAAAAAATATAGGAAAGAAAATAGAATCAATGGAACAGCAGACGCAATTTGATCGCTTGTTGACCATGTTAAGTATTCTAAATGAACTTGAATTATCTAAAGAAATGACCGTTTTGAATGCAGATGGATTTTCGATGGAAATGCAAATGCAAGACAATGACCGAATCAACGCAGTTTTTAATTACGTAAAAGATAATTTTCAGGAACATATTACGCTGGAAGAAGTTTCAGAATTAGTGAGTATGACAGAACCTTCTTTTTGTAGGTATTTTAAAAAGATTACGAATAAAACTTTTACCAAATTCGTCAATGATTATCGCTTGGTTCATGCCTCGAAATTGCTGGCGGAGAAACCCATCAGTATTACTGAGATTTGTTATGAAAGCGGTTTCAACAATTTTAGTTATTTTAATAAATTGTTCAAAGAATTTACGGGCAAAAGCGCTTCGCAATATCGTCAGGAGTTACGATTGGTGCTGAAATAATGTACATGGTACTATTGAAGAGTACTTTTATACAAAAAACCCGCTGATACGAATACCAACGGGAATTTTCAAACCAAACCATTCAAACCAAATAATTATCTTCTATTTAATACAATGACAGCGTTATCAACTACTTTAGTTTTTTCAATTTTAGCTTTTGTGCCATTTGATCTGTAATAGTAGTAGTCCTGTTCATTTGAGTTTTGGTTGTTACCAAAATCATTGTTACCAAAATCATTGTTACCAAAACTGTTTTGACCATATTGATAGGCTTTACCTCCTTTTACGGAACCAAAAGTATCAACTATTTGACCACGACGGTTGTAAATAATTTCTAATCCGCCTACTCTTTCTAATGCAAAACGATTGTAGGTCATGTAAACAGAACCAATTCTTTTTACTCTGTCATTCACATCGTAATTAATGAACACATTCCCAACTTGTCTTACTCGGCCCCTATTGTCGTGTTCCACTCTTACGCCATAATTCTCATTTCGAACATTTCCAGGAGAGCCAAATGTTTTATTGACACTATTTTTTCGGGCTGATTTGTAATACATATCTCGTCCTGTTGTTGGGCGTGTATTAAAATCTAATTGTCCGTCAGGGAACACGAAGAACTCAATTCCTCTTTCTGTGAACACAATTGGGTCGGCGTTTCTAAAATCTACGGGAGATCTTCTTTCTACAGAAAAATCGATTTTCTCTGCTGCGTTTACTATACTACCTCCCAATACAAAGATACTAGCAACTAAAAAGGTAATTTTTTTCATGATACAGTTATTTTGAATTTTGCCTACTCTTCAGCTTTTCGGCTTTCGCTTTTTGTGTTATTTGATTTAAGATATTCAAGTAGTATGCCAAAATTTTGAATCATGGTCTTGTGTTTTGAGAGCGAATGTTGTGGTTTTGGATTTAAATACATTAAAATCAATGCTTTGTGTCTTAAAATAATTTTATTAAATATGATATATTAAGATTTATTTAATGGAATTGATGGCTCATTTCATATTCTTTCTTGCGGTTTTTAAGATGAAATAATTTGGGTAAAAGTGAATGTACTGCTGTGGAAAGACGCTCTAATATGAAAACTACTTATTAACAGTGCTTAAAATTAACTTATGTTACGAACTCGCTTCAACTGATATTGAGTAATTTTGTAGCATGTATGCATTAGTCGATTGTAACAATTTTTACGCTTCCTGTGAACGTGTTTTTCAACCGAAATTCAACGGGAAACCTGTTGCAATTTTATCAAACAACGACGGCTGTGTCATTTCTAGAAGTAATGAAGCGAAAGCGGTTGGAATTCCTATGGGCGCGCCAGCATTCCAGATCAAGGAATTAGTAAAAGAGAAAAATGTGCAATTATTTTCTTCAAATTATGCGTTGTATGGCGATTTAAGCAATCGGGTAATGGCAATTTTAGGTCAGTTTACACCAAATCTAGAAATTTACAGCATTGACGAAGCTTTCCTGAATTTTGATGGCTTGGTGATTTCCGATTATCATGAGTATGGAATCCAAATGAAAACCCGTGTCCAAAAATGGGTCGGAATTCCTGTTTGTATTGGTTTTGCTGATACCAAAGCATTGTCAAAAGTAGCTAACAAAATTGCTAAGAAATTCCAAGACAGAACGAAAGGTGTTTATGTTATTGATAGCGAAGAAAAACGAATCAAAGCTTTGAAATGGACAAAGATTGAAGACGTTTGGGGCATTGGGCACCGCATGAATAAAAAGATGAAAGTTAAAAATATTGTGACTGCTTTAGATTTTACTGCACCGCAACACGAAGCTTGGATCAAAAAAGAAATGGGTGTGATAGGTATGCGTTTAAAATACGAACTCGAAGGAAAATCAGTCTTGGATCTAGAACCCATTGTTGAGCAAAAGAAAAGTATTGCTACGACCAGAAGTTTTCCAAAGCAAATTGCTGATTTTGATTTATTGCGAGAACGTGTAGCAACTTTTGCAGCCGTTTGTGCAGAGAAATTGCGCAAACAAAATTCCTGCTGCCATACCATTATTGTAATGCTTGTGGTGGATAAACATACGGTGCAAACCTCAAAATATTATTTTAACATGGCAGTAACTTTGCCGTTTGCGTCAAATTCTACGTTGACAATTAGCAATGTAGCCATCGATATGTTGAAAAAACTGCACCTAGGAAATGAGCATTTGAAATTCAAAAAAGCGGGCGTGATCGTAACGGAATTGATAGATGAAAACAAAAAACAGTTGCAGTTGTTTGCTGAGGAAAATCCAAAACATTTGATGCTGATGAAAGTAATGGACGGTTTGAATAAAAAAATTGGAGATAAAAAAGTAAAGTTGGCTACCCAAAATTTAAGTTTGACTTGGAACATGAATCAGAAGCATTTGTCACCTAAATACACAACTAATTTTAAAGATATACTCGAAATCAAATGTCTATAAACAAAGAACAAAAACTGACTTTTTTTCTACCTGATTTTGAAAGTGAATTGCGAATTCCTTTCATCAATGAAGGTGTTTCGGCTGGATTTCCATCGCCGGCAGCAGATTTTATGGAAATGAGTATCGATTTAAACAACCAATTGAGTGAAAATCCGTTGGCTACTTTTTATATTAAAGTCAAAGGAAATTCAATGATTGATGCCGGGATCAATGACAAAGATGTTCTTGTCGTGGATCGTAGTTTAGAACCGCAAAACAACAAAATTGCGATTTGTTTCATTGATGGAGAGTTCACGGTGAAACGAATGCAAGTCGAGAAAGACTGTTTGTTTCTGATGCCAGAGAATCCCAATTATCCACCCATAAAAGTCACCGAAGAAAATCAATTAATCATTTGGGGAATAGTGACGTATGTGATTAAGAAGTTGTAAAAGCAATTGTAGGATGTGTTAAAATAAAATTCTTGTTTGGATTTTGTCATAAAAAAAAGCCTGTTCAAATGAATGAACAGGCTTTCTCAGTATTTATTATTTTACAATTTTAGTGCTTTGGTGTAAAACCATCTTCACTCAATTCTCTATGCTCATAATCGGCGATTATTTTGGTTTTGTACGCTACACCCGCTATACTACAAAAGATCTTAAATTTTTTCAATATTACGATGGTAATTTTTTTTTAAATTATTGTAGATAAGCGATCTAGTTTTTTTGATACAAGATTATTTTTGTTAAAAAAATGTTAATAAATCATGTTTTTTTTTTTTAGATTTGTCTTGCAATAAGAATCAATAAATCTTAGTGTAAAAAATATTCAGTAGCTACGAATTGCGGGGATTTGTTTATTTATAACCAAAGAAAATTGAAAATAAAATAGTGATAAGGAATCACGATAAACTTTCTATCAGGACGAAAACTAACCGCTCAAATCCTTAATGGAGTAACTATTAAACTATAAATTATGAAAAAAACATTTTTAATTGCAGCAGTAACCTTTCTATCTATTTCATCTTATGCTACAACATGGTCTTATAACTGTTCAGGTGGTGGAAAAGTTATTTTCACATCATCGGATGATACAACAGTAAAACAAGCAACAGCAATGGGAAGAGCTTGGTGCGATAACAGATAATAGTATTTTTCTGTTATTAGCGAAATCTTGTAGAGGTAATATTATTACCTCTACTTTTTTTAAATTATAATCTTTTTAAATTATGAAAAATATTTTATCACTCTTGTTAATTATAATTTGCCAAATGGGTTATACTCAGGATGGGATTGTTTATTATGAATTTACAGATGCTATTGGTGTAGGAGGAGGTAATGGAGAAATATATAATGCATATACAATGTTCTCTAAAGACAAGTCCTATTATGTAGCTGCAAAAGATTCTCTAGAGAATGCAGTTAGTATTTCTAAAGCAAAGTCTCATTATCAAAATAGTAGCGGAAGTAAAAATAAAATTTCAAATGGTTTAGTTTTATCTGCGCAAGGAAACCAAGTGGTTTGTAATTATAGCACAAAAAGACTTGATAGCAATGTATTTGATGGAAAACAAATTTATATGTCGGAAACGTTGCCAAAGTTTAACTGGAAAATTACAAAGCAAAAGAAAAAAATAGGTTCATTTGAGTGTATTTTGGGGATTTCTAATTTTAGAGGTAGGAAATACTATGCATGGTATGCTCCTGAAATTGCAGTTTATTCTGGTCCTTGGAAATTAAATGGTTTACCTGGAATGATTCTTGAAGCGTATGATGAGGGCAAGAATGTGATGTGGAACTTTAAAAGTTATAAATTTCCAATTACTGTTAAACAAGATTACAATATACGTAAAGAGAAAAACAGTAAGAAGGTTACTTTTTTGACAATCGATGCGTTTAAAAAGTACTGTATAAATACTATCGAAAGTAATTACGAGAGTGCCATAATAATTGCAAAAAGTCATCCTGGAATGACTCCAGTGAAGGCACCTATGACTTCGTACTATATAGAATCTTTTGAATAATTTTTGATGCAAAAAATCATTTTTTTATTCTTTTGGTTTGCTTCAATTTCTGTTAACTCTCAAGAGATTGTCTTGACAGGAACTATTACTGACAAAGAGGGACTTGGGATACAAAATGCGTCTATTATTTTATTAGATAGTAATAATGATAGCGTGGATTATGCATTTACAGATGTTAAAGGAAATTATAGTTTATCATATCAGAAAGGCAATCTTTCATCATTGAAACTAGAAGTCTCTTGTTTGGGGTATAGTAAAACATATAAATTAATAGGCGTTTTAAGTCAAGTTCAAAATTTTGTTTTAGAAAGAAAAGTAGAAACATTGAGGGAAGTAGTTGTCGAGGCTAACCAAAAAATAAAAAAAGAGCAAGATACTACTACCATTAAAACAGCTAGTTTTACTAATAAAACTGAACAAACATTAGAAGATGTTTTGAAAAAATTGCCAGGAATAGAAGTTCAACAAGACGGATCTATAAAAGCGCATGGAGTGGCAATTGATAAATTATTGATTGAGGGTGAAGATATGTTTAATAAAAATTATAAACTGCTTACTAAAAATCTTGATGCAAATGTGCTAGATGCCGTGCAAATTATTGACGATTATGAAGATAATCCAGTTCTAAAAAAATTGAATAACTCTGATAAAGTTGCCTTAAATCTTAAACTTAAAAAAGGCAAAAAAAATATTTGGTTTGGTAATGTTACTCTTGGTGCCGGAATAGTTAGTGAAAACCGCTGGAAAGAGAGTTTGAACTTAGGATTGATAAGGAAAGAAATAAAGTTATTTTATCTGGCTGATTATAATAATCTTGGAGAGAAAGCAACCGATTTAGTCTCGTCTAATGTTATAGAAAACGATATTTTTGGTGAGGACAGATTGGAGTATTCAGCTAAATCTTTATTTACTATTAATAGTAACGAAATTGGACTTTTTAGTAAAACACAAAGTGTTTTTAATAATGCTTTTTTAAACTCTTTAAGTTTTACTAAAAAAATTAAAAAAAATCTTTCTCTTAGGGGTTCAGCATATCTGACTAATGATATACAAAATCAAAATTCATTTGCAGAAACAAATTATAATTTTGGATCTAATCCAATTTCTTTCACTGAAAATAGTTTTTACAACAGAAGAAGTTCGCTTGCATCAATAGAATTAGAACTAAAGTATTATCCTAATGATAAAAACTACATCACGAACTTATTCCTTTTCAAAGAACACCCAACGCACACTAATAACAATTTGCTATTTAATTCTAATCAAATAAATCAATCTTCAAAAAACGATAATTATACATTTTACAATCATTTTAACCATACGCTACAACTAGACCGTAATAAAGTTCTCAACAATTACATCTATTTTGGTTATGATAAAATGGAAGAAAATACCAAGATTGTTTCTCCTTTACTCAATTCCTTTTTAGAGGTAAATAGTGGGGATGCTATTCACCAAAAGTCGAATAATAGTTTGTTTTATATAGGCGAAAAGACAAAGTTAATTGCTCAATTTGGGAATTTTGATATTACAAATAGCTTGCAATTTGAGTATAGCAAAGAAATATTTGCTAACCAGTTTACAATTACTGAACAAAGATTTTCTAACTACGAAAACAATTTAAATTTTAATAAGATTAAATTGGATTTTGATAATGCTCTCCGTTATAATTTTTCTAAAAAGATAAATTTTACTGCATCATTGACTGTTAAAAACACCAACTTTAACACCACCATCGGTAATAAAAACTTCTGGATTGTCAATCCAACTATTTCATTGAATATCAAAAAAACAGGGTTTGGTAATTTTGCAGTATCATACTCTGAAAATAATGATTTGCCAGAAATAAATCAGCTTACTTCCAATTTTCAGTTGATAGATTATCGTAGTTTTTTTAAAGGCACAAATTTTCAAAATCCAATAAAAAATAGTGTTTCTCAGTTTACATATTCGATTTATCAAGATCAAAAAAGATTTTCAGTAAATACTGGTTTGATTTACATGAAGTCAAAGACAATTTTGAATACTATTAGTACAATTACTAATGATTTTAATTTTAGTTCTAGTTTACTGACTCCGGGAGGTGATAATTTTAATTTTAATTTTAGTGTTGTAAATTACTTGCGTAAATTAAAATTAGCATCAAAAATTGAAACTATTCAAAATTGGAATAGTACACCGACAAGCGTTAATAGTGATGTTTTTTTAATTTTAAAAAATTATTCTAACACAATCAAATATACCGCCACTACGTATTTTAAAAAAGGAATTAACCTTGATGGAGGTTTTGCGTATCATTTCAATAAGTCTGAATTTGATAGTAGTACAAATGAAAACAATACGAAAGATATTTTTCTAAATTTAAATGTTGATATTTCTAAAGTGCTTTTGGCAGAATGTAAAAATGCATCGTATTTTGTTAATAGTCAAAATTATACATTTAGTAACCTTGTGTTGAATTACAATCCGGAACAAAGTAGGTTCTCCTATAGACTTGTCTTTAATAACATGTTCAATGAAGATAAATTTACGTTTGTGACTTTAAATAATTTTACATTTTATCAGTCAAGTGTTGACTTAGTTCCAAGATATTTATTAGGCACTGTTAAATATCGCTTCTAGTTTGCAGGATACAATTAACAGATACCTTTTGCGTGCTTTATTGAAAAACAAAACGACCTGCTCAAACTAATGAACAGGTCGTTTCTTTATTAAAAATAGGACTTAGTGCTTTGGTGTAAAACCATCTTCACTCAATTCTCGATGCTCATAATCAGCAACCATTTCGGCTTCATAATCTACTTTCTCACCTTTAGAGAATTTAGCAATTAGTTTCTCCATAATTTCGTAAATTACTGGAACGACAATCAAGGTTAGGAATAAGGAACTTATTAATCCACCAATAATTACCCAAGCCAAACCATTTTTCCATTCGGCTCCAGCTCCAGCGGCTAATGCAATTGGGAACATACCAAAAACCATTGCAATTGTTGTCATTAAAATTGGACGAAGACGCGCATGATTCGCTTGAATTAAAGCCGTTCTAATTGTTTCGCCGGCGGCTCTACGTTGATTGGTATAATCCACAAGCATAATCGCGTTCTTACACACCAGACCAATAAGCATGATAACTCCAAGAATAGTAAAGATATTCAAGGTGTTATTTGTTAAGGCTAATGCCAGTAATGCTCCAATAAACGAAAGCGGAATGGCAAACAATACTACGAATGGATGCACAAAACTGTCGTACAAGGAAACCATTACTAGATAAACCAAGATAATCGCAGCCAATAAAGCAATTCCTAAGGTTCCAAAACCTTCAGACTGGTTTTCTTGATCACCACCAAAAATGTAGTTTACACCCGTTGGTTTTTTCAGTTGATCTAATTTTTCTTGCCATTGTGAAACAATTGTTCCAGCAGCAACTCCTACGTTTTGCCCTTTTACCGTTACCGATGCCGTTTTATCTCTTCGTTCCAATTGGCTTGGACCAGAACCTTCCGTTACGGTTGCAAACTGGTTTAACTTGATTTGTTGCCCCATATCATTAATAAAAATCAAGTTGCTTACATCAGCAATACTTTTTCTATCAAATGCATTGTATTTAATGTTTATGTCGTATTCGTATTCCCCAGCTCTAAAACGTCCGTCGGTGTTTCCACTAAAAGCAGTTTGCATAGTCATCCCTACAGTTTGTAAGCTTAAACCAAGTGCAGCCATTTTATCGCGGTCTACTCTTACGTTTACTTCAGGATTTCCATCCTCTACTGATAGTTCAATTTCAGTTGCTCCTGGAATGGTACGCAATTCTTTTTCAGCAGCAATAGCGAATTGCATTGCACTGGCTACATCTGGACCGGTTACAATCAAATTCAAAGTCGCATCTTCAGCCGTTCCTAAAATACCTACTGGAACCGTTTTAACTTTGGCTCCAACTAATAATTTCTCTAATTTTCGTTTTGTTTTTGCGGCATATACATTTGCAGGTTCATCGCGCTGGTCTAATCCAACCATTTTCACGTTGATTTCTGATTTGTAGGCTGTTGCTTGCGAAGCGCCAAGCCCACCACTGATTTGACCTACAATAGTAAACTGGCTATGAATAAAAGCTTCTTCTTCTAAAAACGCTTCTGCTTTTTGCGTCATAAAGTTGGTTTGTTCCAGCGAAGCATCTTTTGGCATTTCGATTTGAACTAAAAACTCTCCACTGTCTGAGGCTGCAAAGAATTCGCCACCAATAAATCCTGCAGGGACTAAGGCAACCGAACTAAAAAATAAAACTAAAACAATGGCAAGTGTTGTTTTATAATGATCCAAGGACCACGTTAACAATCCGGAAATCCAGTTGATGAAACGGGTTAAGTAACTTTCAAATCCAAGAATAATTCTTCCGAAAAAGTTTTTACCTTCAATATGTTCTAGTTTTCCGTATCGCGATGACAACCAAGGAATAATAGTAAACGAAGCAACCAACGATAATAAAGTAGATATAATTACAGTTACACAAAATTGCGTAATGATATTAGAAACCAGACCAGAACTCAATGCAATGGGTAAAAATACCACCACAATTACAAGTGTAATCGATACTACAGTTCCGCCTATTTCGGCCGTTCCATCGTATGCAGCACGCACTTTGTTTTTGCCCATTTCCATGTGCCTGTAAATATTTTCAAGAACCACGATCGCATCATCTACAAGAATACCTACAACGAGGGACAATCCTAATAAACTCATTAAGTTCAGGGTATATCCCATTAAATAAATTCCAATAAAAGTGGCAATTAATGAAGCTGGAATCGACACCATTACAATCAGCGAGTTTCTAATACTGTGCAAGAAAAATAACATCACTAAGGCCACTAAAAGTACGGCTATAAGTAAATCGTGTACTACCGCATCAGCAGCTTCAAGAGTGAAAACGGTACTGTCTTTTGCTATTTCTAATTTTAACCCATCGGCTTTATAGTCCGTTTCTAGTTTAGCAATTGTTTTTACCAATTCTTCGCTTACCGCAACGGCATTGGCATCTGATTGTTTTATGATTTGTAATATAATCGCACTTTTCTGATTGACACGTGCCACTTTTTCAGTGATTTTCTGCGTATCTTGAACATCGGCAATCTCACGTAAACGAATTTGAATTCCGTTTTTTGAAGATACAATTAGATTTCTTAGCTCCTCAACATTCTTGTATTTTCCAGCCAAACGGATTAATATTTTTTGCTCTCTCGTTTGAATATTTCCTGTTGGGAAATCCAAGTTCGAGGATAAAATATTTTGTTGTACCTGTGGAACCGAAAGGCCATAAGCCTGCATTTTTACCGCATCAAGATTGACTTGAATTTCTCTTTCTTGTCCACCCGTAATAGTTACTTGTGCCACACCTTGAACTCTTGAAAGTACGGGTGCTAATTTTTTATCTACTAAGTCGTAAAACTCAACTTCGTCCATTTTGCCGTTGGCACCAATAGTCATAATTGGTAAATCGCTCAAAGAAAACTTGTTTAATGAAGGCGCTTCCGCATCATCGGGTAAGTCGTTTATGATGGCGTTTATTTTACGTTGTGCATCATTCATCGAAATATTAACATCAGCATTAGATGTCAATGTTATCGAAACCGAAGATAGACTTTCAAAGGACTTAGAGTCGATCTTCTTGATGTTTTCTAAAGAGGAAATCGCGTCTTCAATCTTTTTAGTAACGGTGTTTTCCACTTCGCTAGGTGATGCACCAGGATATATAGTAGCGATTGAAATTACGTTAGTTTCAAATTTTGGAATCAATTCGTAGCCTAATTGGCTGTAGCTGAACAGCCCTCCTAAAGTTAGTATCGTAAACAATACGATGACTAATGAGGGACGTTTTATGGATATTTCTGCTAATTTCATTTTTTTATTTTAAAAGAGTGATAAGTGATAAGTGAATAGTAAATAGTAAAAAGCTTTTGGCTAACAACTGTTCAATAATCACTAATTACTTTATTTAATAACATCTACTTTAGATCCGTCTTGAAGGTTGATTTGACCCGTAACAATTACAGTTTCACCCTCTGAAAGTCCGTTTAAAACTTCTACTTTATCACCAAGAATTCTTCCGGCTGTAACTGTTTTCAGTTTAGCAGTTCCGTTTTCGATTACAAAGATTTCGTTGCTGCTTACACTTCCCACAAAAGCATTTCTAGGTACGACCATTAACGATTGTTTTTGTTTACTAGCACTAAAAGCAGCAGTTCCATACATTCCAGCTTTTAGGTCATTGGACGCAGTATTAGCAATTTCAATCTCTACAGGAAAGTTCAGACTAGCATCCGATTTTGGTGCGATGAAGGTAATTTTTCCAGAGAATTGAGCATCTGGATACACACTAGCGGTAACACTAATTGAATTGCCTAATTTTAAACCTGCTACTTGATTTTCATTGACATTTACTTTCAGTTTCAATTTGGAAACATTTACGATGTCAAATAATGGAGTTCCAGCCCCAAGAACAGATCCGGGTTCTACATATTTTTTATTTACAATTCCGTTGATTGTGGCTTTGATATTGGTATCCCCGATGTTTATTTTTGCTTGCTGTAATCTTGATTTTGAAGTTACCAAACTCAATTTAGCTTGGTCTAATTGTTGTTTTGTAACTCCACCTGTTTTATAAGCGTTTTCAAAACGACTGTAATCTGTTAAAGCATTTTGATAGGAGGCCTGTGCAGTTTGCAAGTCAGCTGTAATTTGTTCGCTTCTTACAATGGCTAGCGTTTGACCAATACGTACTCTATCGCCTTCATCAACTAAAACACGAACTACTCTTCCTGGTTTTTCTGCTGAAAAGCTTAATTCTTGTAGCGGTGCAAAATTTCCATTGGCCACAAAATCAAGGGAAACTTCTTCCGTTTTAACCGTTGCTACTTTTACTGAAATACTAGCATTTTTCTCTGCTACTACAGCAGTTTTTGCTTCATTTTCTTTTTTATTATTGTTTAAAACGTAGGCAATAATTCCTAAAGTGGCAACAATTAGTACTATGGTAAGTATGCTTTTTTTCATTTTGTTAATTATTTATAAGTGTTTTTAATTCGCCTTTTGATTTGATTAATTGTATTTCTGCCAGTTTGTAATCTAATATGGCCGATGTGTAGTTGTTTTGTGCTTCTGTCAAAGAGTTTTCAGCATCCAATAAGTCCGTTAAAGAAGCAAGACCTTGAACATAATTATTTCTGGTATTGTCTAAAACTTCTTTAGCTAATTGTGCATTCTCTTTTTGACTGGTAATAGTGGTTAGGCTATTATCAATTTGCGTTTTAGCATTGGCGAAAGCCAGGTCAAGCGATAATTTGGTATCAACCAAGTCTTCTTTTATCGAGCGCAAATCAATATCAGCTTGTCTTACTTTGGCACGAGTACCAAATCCAGTAAAAATGGGCACTTTCAAATTCAAACCAATGGAAGAGAAATCCGACCAATACACGCCATCAGCTGGTTTGCCGCCAATAGGCATTTTAGGACCTTGACCAATGTAATTGTATCCAGCGCTCAATGATAAAGTAGGGTAATATCCTGCTTCGATTGCCTTTTTTTGATAGGTCAAAAGTTGTTCTTGCTTTTTCAATAGTAAAAATTCTGATCTGTTCGAAGTATTTGGAACTTCGGACAATGCTTGTGGACCTACTTCAAATGCAGTTTGTGGAATCTCGATTTGAGTTTCTATAGGCATTCCCATATAAAATTTCAATGCATTTTCTTGAATTTGAACTGCATTCAAAACTTGCTGGCGCTGCGTGCTGATGTTTGAAATTTTCACTAGAATTCGATCTAGGTCAATTTTTTTAGCTAATCCGTTGTCAAATTGTCCTTTGATAATGTCTTTAACTTTATTGGTGGTTTTAAACGTACTGTCAATAACCGTTAGTTTTTGTCTTTGTACGTAAACCTGATAATAGTTATTGGCTACGCGCTCAATTACTTGTTCCTCTGTTAATTGTTCGTTGATTTGGTAAAATTCTCTGGTCGATTTTGCCGCTTTTAAACCGGTGAAAACCGTTTGGTCGAAAATTGCTTGAGTCAAAGAAACACCAGCGGTAGAAATCCAAGGTTGGCCAAAAGCAGCTTGAATAGTCGTTCCAGGCTGTCCAAATCCTGCACCATCAATTACGGTTGTTTGTATTACAGGGTTGTACGTCAAATTACCATTTGCCGAGATTTGAGGCAATGCTCTAGAACGTACTTCTTGAATTTGATATTCGCTGTTCTCTACTTTCAGTTTTGCTTTTTTAGCATCGGCTTTATTCTCTAAAGCATAGTTGATAGCTTCTTTAAGCGTAAGTGATTTTACTTCTTGTGCATTCGCGCCCAGAGCAAATGACAATATTATTAAAAGAATTGTTTTTTTCATTGTTATGTAATTGGGTTAAGTAAGTTTTTTTCTAATTCGGCAATTCCCTTTTCTGTCGCCATTGCTCGGGTGTGGTATTCCAGTGCTTCCATTTCTAAGGCTGCAGCTTCTCTTTCGGAACGGGTATTTTCATTAATGGTAAAAATCAAAGCATAATAAAGTTTAACATAGACGTCGATATTGATGTCTTTTCTATACAAGCCTTGAGCAATTCCTTTTTCAATGTTTTGTTTGAAACAGCTTTCACATTCTTGAACTTGATACTCTAAAGCCTTTTCGTATACTTCCGGATAATGCTTTTTTAGCTGATAAATAGGAGAGGTGTCAGTAGATTTGAACATGTCAGCAAACATTTTTCTAATCTGGAAGTTTTCCTCAATTGCGTTATAACCTCGAGAAATAATTTCGGTTATAATTTCGTGAACTTCTTTGTGAAGTACTTGTGTGCTCTCGTGTATCAATAATTCTTTATTGGCAAAATACTTATAGATTGTTTTTTTAGAAATACACATTTCACCGGCAATATCATCCATCGTTATGCTTTTGAAACCCAGTCTCAAAAACATATCTTTCGCTTTATTTATAATTTTTTCTTTCATCTTTTTATGCTGAAATATTTTCAGTACGTTTTAATTAAGTTCTATTGTAAATTCAGATTTATATCGAGTGCAAATATAAGAAGGAAACTTTGAACACTAAAATAGTTTCCTTTTTTTTAGAGTTATTTAACGTTTATTTAAAATAGCTACGCTAAGCCGTAAATTCTAGATTAGCAATTAGTTTGATGTCTTGTCCTAAAGCCAAGCCGCTGTTTTGATTGAAGGAGTTAAAGGTTAGTCCAAAATCCTTACGGTTGATTTTACCAGTTATTTCAAATGCTGCTTTTTGATCGCCATTATAATTATTTATCCCAATGAATTCTGCATCTAGTTCCACCATTTTAGTGATGTTCTTGATGGTCAAATTCCCCTTCAAGAAATTGATGTTCTTGTTTACTTTTTCGAATGAGGTCGATTTAAAACTAATAATAGGATATTGATTGACATCAAAAAGGTCATTCATTTTTAAATGCGTGTCTATTTGTTCCAGTTTTGCATCCTTGCTTTTTACATCCAATGAAAATTCGATAGCAGCATCTTGAATTTCATTGTCTTTAACGTCAATGTATCCGTTGAATGTATTTATGGAACCGGCTAGATAAGCCAGTATTGAATGCCTCATTTTAATCAGAACATCAGATTGGTTGGAGTCAATGGTCCATTTAGTTTTCATAATTCGTCGGGTGTATTAAAAATTGAATTGATCTCGCAATCATTTGAAAAAAGCATCTTAGGATTTGAATGGTAAAATTCAAGTGCAAATGTATATTGGAAACTTTGAATACCAAAATAGTTTCCTGTGTATTTTGATTTATTTAACATTTGATCGTAAAACGGAGTTTGTAATGCAAATTGAATACTGTAAATTAGCCGAAAAATTTGTCTTATGCATACCATTTATCAGTATCAAGAGTTTCTGTCGGAATATTTGCACTCACAATATGAAACCAAAGAGCCTAGAAATCTATATGAACCTATACATTATATTTTAGATCTTGGTGGAAAAAGAATGCGTCCAGTACTGACTTTGATGAGTGCTGAGGTTTTTGACGCTGATTATAAAAAAGCACTTCCTGCTGCTCTGGCGGTTGAGGTTTTTCATAATTTTTCGTTGGTACATGATGATATTATGGATGATGCGCCTTTGCGTAGAGGACAGGAAACCGTGCATGAAAAATGGAATTTGAACACTGGAATCTTATCCGGGGATGCCATGTTAATTTTAGCGTACCAATATTTCGAACAATACGAACCTCTTATATTTAGGGATTTAGCAAAATTATTTAGCAAAACGGCACTCGAAGTTTGCGAAGGGCAACAATGGGATGTTGATTTTGAAGAGCGTACTGATGTAACTATTGCGGAATATTTGAAAATGATTCAATATAAGACCGCAGTTTTAGTGGCAGCAGCCATGAAAATGGGGGCGATTATTGCTGAAACTTCTGTAGAAAACGCTAACTTAATCTATGATTTCGGTCTCAATTTAGGTTTGGCTTTTCAATTGCAGGATGATTTCTTAGACGCTTTTGGTAATCCAGAAACCTTTGGAAAGCAAGTAGGTGGTGATATTATTGAAAACAAGAAAACGTATTTGTACCTGAAAGCGGTTGCGTTTTCAAATGAAATGGAAGCGCAGGAATTGAAAACATTATTTTCGATTCAACCTGAAGACAGCACGGATAAAATTGAACGTGTGAAAGCGCTTTTCAATAGTTCTGGTGCTTCAAAAGCAACTCAGGACGCGATACAAGATTTTACATTTAAGGCTTTTCAAACTTTAGATCAAATGAATATTAGCACCGATAAAAAAGAAATGTTGAAGGCTTTTGGAGAAAATTTAATGGGAAGGAAAGTGTAGATTTTTGATTGCAGATTAACGATTTTTGATTGTAGAAGTTTTACTTCGGATAAATAATGGTTTATTTCAAAAATCAGTATAATTCAAATAAATCAAACGTTTAGAGTAGTTTATTAAAATCAAAAATCTGAATTCGTTAATCAAAAATCAAAAATCAAATGTTTATAGTTCCAAAAAATACCGATTTATTGCTTACCGAAGCAGCTGGTGAAAATTTATACTTGAAATTAATTGAACAGATAAACAAGGATTTCAATTTGGCTAATGAAGCAATTGATCTTGCCCTGAGCAGTACTCCAGATGAATTGAAACTGCAATTGCATGAAAAAATTTACCGACTAATACAATACAAGTTTGCCGAATATCTCAACTTGCTTTACATAATAGATGTATCCGAAGAAGAAATAAAAAAACTCGACGGTTCAGATTTAGTAATTCTCGCTGAGCAAGTTGCCTTTTTAATTTTGAAAAGAGAATGGCAAAAAGTATGGTTTAGAAATAAGTATTAGTTATTGCAACTCCTTTTTTAAGATTGTTTTGTTCCACAATTCACTTCCGTTTGCATCAAATAAAGTGAGTTTCATTTGTCGGTTTTCTTGGGTACCCAAAAAGGAGATGGTGCCAAAATTATGCTGTACAAAGGCGCTTCCTGGAACTTTGTATTTATTATCTTCCTTTAAAACCTTTTGAGAGGCAACACCGGATGTTAATGGAGAAACAGTCCAGTCATAAATAGGATAACTATTATTTCTAGGCATCATGGACATTTCAGCAAAATGTCTATCCCCACTTAAAAAGAAAATACCTTTAATCTTATTGGCTGTAATTTCTTGGAGTAGTTTCTCTTTTTCTTCTGGAAAGTGGCTGTAGTTTTCGCTATCGAGTACGGTGTTTAAAATTTGGCCTCCAATAACCACTATTTTAAAACTCGCCTCCGATGCGCTCAATGCGTCAATCAACCATTCAAACTGCGTGGTGCCTAACATCGTTTTAGCTCCTGTAATTCGTGCTTCCGGCGATCTGAAAAACCGTCCATCAATTAGAAAAAACTGTGCGTCTCCCCAAGTAAAAGTCGAGAAAACACCTTCGTTTTGATTTGGGTTCATTCCGTAGTATTTATTCGCCCAAAAATCTTTAAAAGCTTTTTGAGTAATTTGTTTGTTATAAAAGCTACGATCACTGTTGTCTGGTCCATAATCATGATCGTCCCAAATAGCAAAATTTTGAGTTTTTGCTAGTAAAGGCTGAATTTCCTTAATCGATCTAGAGTGAGTGTTTCTGTGATAAATCCCCGTTTTACTGTCCCAATCCGATTCCCTTAAATAGGTGTTGTCACCACCCCAAATCATGATATCTGGATTTTTTTTACTGATGCTTTCAAAAATGGTGTAGCCGCTGCCATAAGGTTTTCCCGGTCTGTCGACTTCGGGTTCGTTAATATACATGCAGCTACCAAATGCAACTGTAAAATCAGGAGCGTCTTCGCGCCATTCCCATAATTTTTTTGATGAAAAAGAAGTTTCGTAAGGCAAGATTACTTTTTTGTTGTCTATGAAAACAGTGTAATTGTATTTTTTGCCTGGTTGTAATTGGTCTAAAATAATATGATAGGTATATCCAATCTCTTTTGAACTGGTATAATTCTCAGAATGTAAGACTTTAGACGGATTGTCAGTTGTAGAATAGTCTACTTTGATAGTGGAATTTTTATTGGTTTGAAGCCAAATAACAGCTTCTTTCATTTCACAATAGCCTACCATAGGGCCAGATTGTAATATAGACTTTTGGGCAAAACAAAAATTTATAGATAAAATTGATAGTAAAAGAATGATTTTTTTCATGGGATGTATTTAAAAGTAGAATCGGATAAATGGCATAAATGCGCTGCCGTAAATATTGTTTTTATCTGTCAAAACATTGTAGCGGACGCCAATTGTAGCATTTCCAGATCGATAACCAGCCCCTATAAATAAGGCTGTATTCCAGTAATTTTCTGAATTACTGTTGGATCCATCTAAATTCACATTGACTCTTAATTGTTCTAGTTCAGCCGAAAGTTGGATTTCATGTAGGGGATTAAAAAAACCTATTGCACTCCCTCCATATAAATGAGAAGCGTAAAAATCCTTTTGTTTTAAATATTTATATTGTAGTCCAACACCTAAAGCGACATATTCATTGAAATTATAAATCACACTTGGCGCCACTGAAATATCCGTATAGCCTGATCCAAAACCTAAGCCAATACCGCCTCCAAATTGTACATTTCTCCAGAACTGATTTTCTAATTGTACTGGCACGTCATTTTGTTGTGCAAAGAGACAACTTGAAAAAAACACAGTGATTATCACCAAAAATGATTTGGAATAATTCAAAAAGCAATTCTTTGTCATAAGTTTCTAGTTTTTTAACAATATTCAATGTAAAAGTATCTTAAAATAAATTAGAAATTTATTGTATTATCGTACTTTTGCGAAACTATTTTAACAAAAAAGGTATATTCACTAAACATTATGGATAGGTTTTCATTTTTAAACGCAGCACACACAGAATTTTTCGCACAATTATACGATCAATATTTAGAGAATCCAGATAGCGTAGAGCCAAGTTGGAGAAGTTTTTTTCAAGGTTTTGACTTTGGGATGACAACTTACAATGAGGAAAACCCAGTGGAACAAATTGCAAATTTTGCCTCTAATAATACGGATGTAAGTTTGGTCTCAGATAAACTTCAAAAAGAATTCAATGTATTGAAATTGATTGATGGATATCGTTCCCGCGGCCATTTGTTTACTAAAACGAATCCGGTTCGAGAAAGACGTACTACATCGCCAACACTTGAAATCACTAATTTTGGACTTTCCTCCGCGGATTTGAGCACTGTATTCGATGCAGCAAAGGCCATTAACATACAACCGTGCACCCTTCAGGAAATTATAGCGCACCTTGAAACTATATATTGTCAGCATATTGGGGTGGAGTACATGTACATCCGTAAGCCAGAAATTGTCGAATGGATTCAGAAAAAATTAGGAGTCAATGACAATCAACCTAATTTTTCTTCAGATGAAAAAAAATCTATCCTGAATAAATTGAACCAAGCTGTTTCTTTTGAAACCTTTTTACACACAAAATATGTGGGTCAAAAACGTTTTTCTCTTGAAGGTGGAGAGTCAATTATTCCCGCTTTGGATGCTTTACTAGAAAAAGCAGCCGATAAAGGGGTGGAGCAATTTGTAATGGGAATGGCACACCGTGGTCGTTTGAATGTTTTGGCCAATATTTTTGGCAAGTCAACCCAAGATATTTTTGGTGAGTTTGACGGTAAAGATTACGATCAAGAATATTTTGATGGGGATGTAAAGTACCACTTAGGGCTAACGGCTGATAAAGTGACGGCTTCAGGTAAAAAAATAAATATTAATTTGGCTCCCAATCCTTCTCACCTTGAAACAGTAGGTGCTGTAATCGAAGGAATCACAAGAGCTAAACAAGACAAATATTTCCCAAATGATTTCTCTAAAGTATTACCAATCGCTGTTCACGGGGATGCCGCAATTGCAGGTCAGGGAATTCTTTATGAAATTGTACAAATGGCGCAACTGGACGGTTATAAAACCGGCGGTACCATTCATATTGTAATTAATAATCAAGTAGGATTTACCACTAATTACCTTGATGCACGTTCATCTACCTACTGTACGGATATTGCTAAAGTAACACTTTCTCCAGTACTGCACGTAAATGCAGATGACGCTGAAGCAGTAGTGCACGCCATGTCATTTGCACTGGATTTCAGAATGGAATTTGGTAGAGATGTGTTTATTGATTTATTAGGGTATAGAAAATACGGGCACAACGAAGGGGATGAACCTCGTTTTACACAACCCGTATTGTATAAAATTATTGCTAAACACAAAAATCCAAGAGATATTTACATGGAAAAATTACTTGCAGACGGAGTAATTGACAACACTTTTGTAAAAGGATTAGAGCAAGAATACAAATCAAAATTAGAGGTAAATTTAGAAGAATCTCGCAAGAAGGATTTAACTATAATTACGCCATTCATGAAAAATGAATGGAAAGGTTTCGAGCAAGTTTCTGATGTTGAAATGTTAAAAAAAGTAGATACCACCTTTCCTATAGCAGGTCTTACGGAGGTAGCAAATGCTATTTGTAACCTACCTGCGGATAAAAAATTCATCAGTAAAATTCAAAAACTGATCAATGATAGAAAAACAATGTTTTTCGAAACGAACAAGTTGGATTGGGCTATGGCCGAACATTTAGCCTACGGTTCCCTTTTGAAAGAGGGATATGATGTTCGTATTTCCGGACAAGATGTGGAGCGTGGTACCTTTTCTCACCGTCATGCGGTTGTTAAAGTAGAAGATTCAGAAGAAGAAGTAACATTGATTAGTAGTCTAGAAGGTGCAACGGGTAAATTTAATATATTCAATTCACTTTTATCTGAATATGGTGTTTTAGGATTTGATTACGGTTATGCCTTGGCCAATCCTAATACCCTTACCATTTGGGAAGCTCAGTTTGGAGATTTTGGTAATGGAGCCCAAATCATGATTGACCAATACATCTCTTGTGGAGAAGATAAATGGAACAATCAGAACGGAATTGTTTTGTTGTTGCCTCATGGATATGAAGGACAAGGAGCAGAGCATTCTTCTGGCAGAATGGAGCGTTTTTTACAACTTTGTGCTAGACATAATATGTATGTTGCGGATTGTACAACACCAGCCAACTTCTTTCACTTGCTAAGAAGACAAATGAAAACAACTTTCCGCAAACCACTTATTGTATTTACACCAAAGAGTTTGTTGCGTGATCCAAGAGTAGTTTCTACAGTCGAAGAGTTTGCGACAGGCACTTTTCAAGAAACTTTTGATGACAATACGGTGAATAAGGAGGAGGTAAAAACACTAGTTTTCTGTACCGGAAAATTCTATTATGATATTACTGCTGAAAGAGAAAATTTGGGTAGAAATGATGTAGCGGTAGTCAGAATCGAACAATTATTTCCATTGCCTGTGGAGCAATTAAAAGATATTATTGCTAAATATCCAAATGCGGACGATTATGTTTGGGCACAAGAAGAGCCTAAAAATATGGGAGCCTATAGTTTCATGTTGATGAATTTCGATTTAGTAAAATGGAGATTAGCATCGTTGAAAGCATACGCAGCTCCTGCCTCAGGAAGTTATACAAGAGCAAAACGCCGTCAGGCAGATGCTTTGCGAATGGTTTTTGATAAAAATTTATATAGATAGTCCTTGTGGTAAACGAAGCAATCGCATCAAAATAGATATTTTTAGGAGCTATTTCCTGCTGTTCACTATATCTTTTTCTCCGCCAAAAAAAGCGGAAGAAAAAGGATGCCGTTGCCATCAGGGCTAAAAAATAGCACATACAATAAACATAGATTGTTCTAGAACAATTTAAAACTTAAAATTCATAATTTAAAATAATAGAACATGATTTTAGAAATGAAAGTCCCATCACCAGGGGAATCTATAAAGGAAGTTGAAATTGCAACTTGGTTGGTAAAAGATGGAGATTATGTAGAGAAAGACCAAGCCATTGCTGAGGTTGATTCTGATAAAGCAACATTAGAATTGCCTGCAGAAGCCAGCGGAATCATTACTTTGAAAGCAGAAGAAGGCGATGCTGTAGCAGTAGGAGCAGTGGTTTGCCATATTGATACGGACGGAGCTAAACCCGCAGGTGACGCAGCCGTTGCGGAAGCACCAAAAGCAGAAGCACCAAAAGCGGAAGCCCCAAAAGTAGAAGCGCCAAAAGCGGCTCCGGTAGCGGCAGCTCCAGTAGCAACTTATGCTGCGGGAACACCTTCTCCAGCAGCAAGAAAGATATTAGAAGAAAAAAACATAGCCCCAGCTTCCCTTTCAGGAACTGGAAAAGATGGACGAATCACTAAAGATGATGCTGTAAATGCAGTGCCTTCAATGGGAACGCCTACAGGTGGTTCTCGTGGGACGGAGCGTACTAAATTATCTATGTTGCGTCGTAAAGTAGCGGAGAGATTGGTTGCCGCTAAAAACGAAACAGCGATGTTGACTACTTTTAACGAAGTAAGCATGACGCCAATCAATTTGATTCGTAACGAATACAAAGAGGCGTTCAAGGCTAAACATGGTGGAGTAGGTTTAGGATACATGTCTTTCTTTACGAAAGCAGTAACCAGAGCCTTAAAATTATTTCCAGATGTAAACTCTATGATGGATGGTGATCACAAAATTGCATTCGATTTTTGTGATATTTCAATTGCGGTTTCCGGACCTAAAGGTTTAATGGTTCCTGTAGTTCGTAATGCGGAGAACTTGACTTTCCGTGGTGTTGAAGCTGATATTAAAAGATTAGCGATCAAAGCACGTGATGGTCAAATCACAGTGGATGATATGACAGGTGGAACCTTTACAATTACCAATGGTGGTGTTTTTGGAAGTATGTTGTCTACTCCAATTATCAATCCGCCGCAATCAGGAATTTTGGGAATGCATAACATTATTGAGCGTCCAATTGCCGTAAACGGTAAAGTGGAAATTCACCCAATGATGTATGTGGCACTTTCTTATGATCACCGAATTATTGACGGTCGTGAGTCTGTAGGTTTCTTAGTCGCTGTAAAAGAAGCTTTAGAAAATCCTAGGGAATTACTGTTAGAAAATAATCCTAAAAAAGCATTCGAATTGTAATCATAAGTACTTTATCCAGTTTTTAAAGTACCCATCTTAATCCCGTTTTGTTCAATAACAAAACGGGATTTTTTATGCATCCAAATTTAATTTAGTAAATAAGCATTTATTTGTCTAATTTTTTATGTTTATTGTTTTTTATTAGTAAATAAATTGCATTTAGCATAAATTTAAATCATAAAAACAGATAATTCACCTTAACATTACCACAACATCGTGAATTAAATAGCATCATATTTTTATTTAAAATACTCCTAAAATAATGTTAAGTCCCAGCACTGTCGATATTTGGGGCTAATTACAAATAAGTAATTTCTTTATTACACTGTATAGTTTTTAGATGGGTATCATTTTCAATGATGGAACAATACATTCTTAAATTTGAGAATAACTATAAACTCAAAATTATGAAGAACTTTACTTTATTTATTTTCCTGTTGGTTTTTTCAATAGGATTCTCACAAAATGCACCAATTACCTTCGAGACTGGAGCGTTTGGTGCAACATGGTCCTTTACCACTTTTGAAAATGGATCAGGAGCGGGTTACTCTAAAGTTGCCAATCCATTCCCTGGTGGAATAAACAGCTCAGCAACGGTTGGAAAATTTGTTGCAGGAAGTACCGCTTCAAACGCTGCGCCATACGCAGGGTTTGAAACTGCTCACGCTTCGGGTGCAAACGGAATTGGAACTTTTACCTTAAGCGCTTCCAACAGTATCATTAAAATAATGGTCTACAAGTCTGTTATTAGCGATGTAGCTATAAAATTTGCTATTGCAAATGGTGGTGCGCAACCAGAAATCAAAGTGCCAAATACTAAAATTAACGAGTGGGAAGAATTAACTTTTGATTTTTCGGGAAAAATAGGGTTATTTGAAACTATCAATATTGATCAAATTATTTTCTTTTTAGATTTCAATGCCAGAACAGTTGAAACTACTAGTTATTTTGATAACGTTTCCTTTTCAGCAAAGCCAGCAGCGACTGTACCTACGATTGCTGCACCAACGCCTACCCCAACAGCTGCTAATGTGATTTCATTATTTAGCGATGCTTACACCAATGTTACAGTTGACAGTTGGAGAGCAGATTGGGGACAATCAGGAAATGTATTGTCTGACATTCAAGTGGCTGGAAATAACACTAAAAAATATACAGACCTAACTTATTTTGGAGTTATAACTGAAGCTAATAAAATTGATGCCTCTTCAATGCTTAATTTTCATATTGATGTTTGGACACCTGATGTGACCACATTTAAAATTAAAATAGTTGATTTTGGTGCTGACGGTGCTTATCAAGGCGGAGATGATAAAGAGTTTGAAATTACTCGTACTTTAACTTTAAGCGGTTGGAATAGTTTAGAGATTCCGCTTTCTGAATTTACTGGTTTGACGACTAAAGCGCATATTGCACAGTTCGTGTTCTCCGGTTCTGCAGGAACAATTTTTATAGATAATGTTTATTTTAATAAAGTGGCAATAGTAGCGCCACCTGCTGCTGCACCGTATGCGCCGGTTACTTTTGAAACGGGCGAATATGGATCTACGTGGACTTTGACCTCTTTTGATAATCCTTCGGGAGGATCTACAGCATCTTTATTGGCCTCGAATCCTGATAAAACGGGAATTAACGCCTCCAATACTGCTGCTAAATTTACCGCTTTGGTTGCAGGTGCTTGGTACACAGGTTTTGAAACCGCTCATGCTTCTGGTACAAATGGAATTGGAACATTTACATTAAATGAAACCAATAGCACGGTAAAAATAATGGTATATAAAGATGTAATTAGTAAAGTAGGGATAAAATTTGCCCGTCCTGATAGTGGATCAACAGGGGAAATCACCGTTGCCAATACTAAAATAAACGAATGGGAGGAACTAACTTTTAACTT
Source organism: Flavobacterium sp. CG_9.1 (assembly GCF_015751645.1). Classification (NCBI taxonomy): domain Bacteria; kingdom Pseudomonadati; phylum Bacteroidota; class Flavobacteriia; order Flavobacteriales; family Flavobacteriaceae; genus Flavobacterium; species Flavobacterium sp. CG_9.1. Next base: position 33,930 of record NZ_JADOVC010000003.1, on the reverse strand, counting down.
TGCCTCTAAAATAGGAGAAGGGGTTTCTACCGGAATCGATCAAATGATTGTATTTCCTGATTTTATTCCTGAAGGAACAACAAGAAGCGCGGATCATATATGTTATGTTGATAGTATTACGTTTTCTGCAAAAATAGCTGCTCCGGTTGCCGCAACGGCTCCTACTGTAGCTGCGCCCACTCCTCCAGCAAGAGCAGTGGCAGATGTGAAATCTTTGTACAGCGATGCTTATGCAGTTTACAAAGCAGGAGACTGGTATAAATGTTGGGGTCAGTCTACGGATGTTACTGAAGAACTTATTGCGACTAATAATACAAGAAAATTAAGTAATTTCAATTATCAGGGAATTACCTTGCCTGGTGCAGAAGTTTTTGATCTTTCTGATATGACGACCATGCATGTAGATTTATGGTCTTCCAGTGCAACTTCAGTTAAAATTAATCTAATAAATCCAGGTCCAGTAGAATCTGGAGTAACTTTAACCATTGCGCCAGGGTGGAATAGTTTCGACATGACGTTGAATGCTGCTAATTTTCCTGGGATAAACTTTAGTAACGTATTTCAAATGAGTTTGTCTTCTACTCCTTCTGGAACCACGGTTTATTTAGATAATTTTTATTTTTACAAGTCAACGGTGGTTGTTGCGCCAACAGAACCTACTGTTGCGGCGCCAACACCTACAACGGCGCAGGTAAATGTCATTTCTATGTTTAGTAATGCCTATGCAAACGTTCCTGTTACGACTTGGAGAACGGATTGGTCAGTTGGAAGTAGTTTGACAGATCTGCAAATCGCTGGGAATGACACAAAAAAATACACAAATTTGAATTATTTTGGCGTTGACGTTACCGGTACTATTGATGCAACACAAATGCTGTATTTTCATATTGATGTGTGGACACCAGATTTGACCGCTTTCAGAGTTAAATTAGTTGATTTTGGAGCAAATGGAGTGTATCAAGGAGGTGATGACGTAGAGTTTGAAGTGACTCGCACGCCAACTTTATCAGGATGGAACAGCTACGATATTCCATTCTCTGACTTTACCGGATTATCAACCAGAGGACATATTGCTCAGTTAGTAATGTCAGGAGCGCCAGCAGGAACGGTTTACATCGACAATGTTTATTTTAGCAAAGTAGCCACCAATTTAAGCGTTACTAATTTTGAAGCTTCAAAAGTGATGATGTATCCTAATCCGGTTACTAATTATTTAACAATTGAAGCAGATAGCGCAATCGAAAAGGTGAGTTTTTACACTATATTAGGCCAAGAAGTGCTGGTGAAAAATCCAAAAAGTAATTCTACGACCATTCAAACTAGCGAACTTTCAAAAGGAGTTTATATTGTTAGAACAGTGGTTGACGGAAAGGTAATTACCACTAAAATGATTAAAGAGTAGCAGTATTGCATTTTGTAGTATAAATAGAGCGTATCGAATTTCGATGCGCTTTTTTTTTTAGAATTTTAATAAATACAAATAGTGGTTGTAATAGTCTACAATCGCTTTGCCTTTCATCAAAATGTCGGCTCCTATAATTCCATGAACTGGTTTTGACTTATGTTGCACTAACGCCTCATTGACGTGAGATAAATCAAAAATTACAAGTTCAAAGTTAGTGTCTTTCCATGAGCCAAGCTGCAATTGATTTTTTAAAGCGAGTTGCGTAATCATTCCAGATGCGCCTGCTCCCGAAGCTTTAGTCTTAGATTTTTTTGCTTCCAAGAGAAATAAATCAATACTTTCAAATCCTACACAGCTGTTTGACGCTCCAGTGTCTAAAATAAAATTACCTATAACACCATTAATTTTTGCTTTTATCAAAAGATGCTGTGTTTTAGTGATTTTAAATTTTACTTTTTTATAATTTTCCTTTTTAAGGATATGGTGGAGGTTTTTCATTTAAGCTGAATTTATTTCACGAACTTTTTTATGTTTCGCAAAGATACATGGAGTTTGTGAAGGAATCCAACGAATCTTTTTAAAACCATTTTTTCGCCAACTTTTATTCTTGTAATTTTGTACCCTTAAACGAGACCCTTGGAAACAAAAGCAATACTTACCGATACCCACACACACCTTTACAGCGAAGAATTTGATCAAGACCGAGGCGAAATGATACAGCGTGCGCTTGATGCTGGTGTTTCACGTTTTTTTATTCCCGCCATCGATTCTACCTGTACTGAAGTGATGTATGATTTGGAAAAAAAGCATCCTGATACTGTATTCTTGATGATGGGCTTACATCCTACCTATGTTAAAGACAACTATCTGGAGGAAGTACAACATGTGGAAAACGAATTGGCCAAAAGAAAATTTTATGCGGTAGGCGAAATTGGAATCGATTTATATTGGGATAAAACCCATCTGAAGGAGCAGCAAATTGCTTTCAAAAGGCAAATACAACTAGCAAAACATTATAAATTACCCATTGTCATTCATTGTCGAGAAGCTTTTAATGAAATTTTTGAAATTTTAGAAGAGGAAAAATCACCTGAATTATTTGGTATTTTTCATTGTTTTTCGGGAACGTATCAACAGGCATTACAGGCGATTTCGCATAATATGAAGCTAGGAATAGGCGGTGTAGTAACTTTTAAAAATGGAAAAATCGACCAGTTCTTGAATCAAATTGATTTACAGCACATTGTTCTAGAGACGGATTCCCCTTATTTAGCACCTATTCCGTATCGAGGTAAAAGAAATGAGAGTAGTTATATTGTGAATGTAGCGGCTAAGTTAGCCCAGATTTACGGTCTGTCAGAAAATGAAATTGCTACGATAACCACAGAGAATTCTAAAGCTATTTTTGGGATTTAAAATAGAATTCACATTATTTTGATATTTTTTTTGTTCATTTGCCATCACAAAAATTGAGAACCCCAATGCAGAAATTTGACGCTATTCGGCCATTTTATAATTCCGAAATAAACGAAGCACTTCAGAATGTTGTTAATCATCCAATGATGAAAGCATTGATGAATTTTACTTTTCCCGGCGTAGCAGACGAAGTTTGGAAAGAGCAACTTCGAAAAACACATTCTATTCGGGATTTTCAGTGTAATTTCATTTACCAATCCGTGCAAAGAGTATTGGAAAAAAGCTCTGACGGGTTAACGACTTCTGGTTTTGAAAACTTACGACCAAACACCTCTTATTTATTCATTTCGAATCACCGCGATATTCTTTTGGATACCACATTATTGAATACGGCACTGTTTGAGCATGGTTTAGTGATGACTGCTTCAGCAATAGGAGATAATTTAGTTAAAAAATCATTTTTAAATACATTAGCAAAACTAAATCGAAACTTTCTAGTGCAGCGTGGCTTAACGCCAAGGGAAATGTTACAAAGTTCAAAGCTACTTTCAGAATATATTGGTGAGTTGTTGCTTCACGAAAATCGGTCGGTTTGGATCGCTCAACGCGAAGGAAGAACGAAAGATGGTAATGATGAAACCAATCCTGGTATATTAAAAATGTTAGGAATGGGCTCAGATGAAAAGAATTTGATGGATTATTTCAGAAAAATAAAAATTGTACCCGTTTCTATTTCTTACGAATACGATCCTACTGATGCTTTGAAAATGCCACAATTAATGGCTGAAGCCAATAATGAAGTATACATCAAGGAAAAAAATGAAGATTTCATGACGATTCTTAGTGGTGCCTTAGGACAAAAGAAACGGATTCATATTCATGTAGGGAAAGTGCTGGATACTGAAATCGACGAAATTAAAGCCGAAAATGACAGCACTAACAAACAGATAGTTGCCGTAGCACAAGTAATTGATGATGCTATTCTAGGTAATTATGAGTTGTGGCCTACCAACTTTATTGCTTATGATATTGTACACAAAACGAATCGCTACTCGCATTTATACACCGAAAATGAAAAATCATTATTCGAACGCCGACTCGAAATGCGCATTGACCATGATAATCCAGTAGCTTTGGATGGTTTTCTGGCCATGTATGCCAATCCAGTTGTGAATAAGTTAAAATACCATGATGTTGTATAAGGCTAAAATACTGTTGATCTACACCGGTGGAACCATTGGGATGAGGAAAGATTTTGAGACAGGAGCACTAAAAGCATTTAATTTTAGTAAATTACTACAGCGAATTCCAGAATTGAAACAATTGGACTGCGAAATAGAAACTATTTCGTTCGAAAATCCCATCGACTCTTCCAATATGAACCCGGAAGAATGGTCTAGAATAGCCACTATTATTGCCGATAATTATATAGAATTTGATGGATTTGTAGTGTTGCACGGGTCAGATACCATGTCTTATTCCGCATCAGCATTGAGTTTTATGCTCGAAAATTTAGCAAAGCCAGTTGTTTTTACGGGTTCCCAATTGCCAATAGGAGACTTACGTACTGATGCCAAAGAAAATTTAATCACTGCGATTCAGATCGCTTCTTTACGAGATAATGACGGGCCTGTTATTACAGAAGTGTGTCTTTATTTTGAATATAAATTATACAGAGGCAATCGAACTACAAAGATAAATGCGGAACATTTCAAAGCCTTTACATCTCCAAATTATCCTGAATTGGTCGAATCTGGAGTGCATTTAAATTTGAATCCAGAATTATTTTTGCCTAAAAATATAAATAAGGAATTTATTGTACATAAGACCTTAGATAATAATGTGGCTATTATAAAAATGTTCCCGGGTATCAGCGAGGCCGTTTTATCTGCTATTTTAGGTATTCCTGGTCTTAAAGGAATTGTTTTAGAAACCTATGGAGCTGGAAACGCCCCTACCGAAGATTGGTTTTTAAACTTACTCAAAAAAGCATTGTCCGAGGGTTTACAGGTAATCAATGTGACTCAGTGTTCTGGCGGAAGTGTTAGCATGGGACAATATGAAACCAGCACTGGAATGAAAGAAATTGGAGTGATTTCTGGAAAAGACATCACTACCGAGGCAGCAATAACAAAATTAATGTATTTATTGGGTCAAAAAATAGCAGCAAAAGACTTTAAAAACGTCTTTGAAACTTCTTTACGAGGTGAAATCGCATAATATTGATTTTTTACTTTCGAAACTCATTTTTTTTCTTGTTCTTTGCAGCCTTAATAAAATAGAGAGGTGGCCGAGTGGCTGAAGGCGCACGCTTGGAAAGCGTGTATATGGCAACATATCGAGGGTTCGAATCCCTTCCTCTCTGCAAAGAAAAAATGCTTCCTGAAAGGGGAGCATTTTTTGTTTTAAAGCGGGACAAACGTTTTAGTTTGACTATGCTTTAAAACAAAAAAGGGTCAGGCTTGGAAAGCCAAGCATTTTTTCTTTGTGAGACGCCCTCTGTGGGATCAACGGAGTTAATCCCTAATTTAAGCAGGGCAAACGTTTTATTTTGACAACGCTATAAAAAAGGATCTGGCATGCAATGCCAAGCATTAATTTCGTTGTGAGACACCCACTATGGGATCAACGGAGTTAATCCCTACTTGAAAATTACACTAGCGTGTCAAACTTTTTAGTTTGGCTTCGCCATAAAACAAAAAAGGATCTGGCATGCAATGCCAAGCATTAATTTCGTTGTGAGACACCCACTATGGGATCAACGGAGTTAATGCCATGACCGCTGCGAATAAGAGGGATCTCAATACTATTAAATCAGATTTTTTTTAAAGTAGAAAAGTAAAAGTTTATTTGTCTATAATACACTTTAGAAAACCGTCAAAATCCTATATTTGTAGAGTTATAATGAGAATTAGAATTGGACCGTGTTTGAAACAATCATATAGCAATTTAAATCAATCAAAATATGCGAATTTTTCTTAGTTGTTTTCTGCTGCTTTTAGTTGCTCCTGTTTTCTCTCAAGAAAACACAATAACTCAAGATACACTTGTTTTGAAAGTCGATTCCTTGTACCGAGAAGATCAGTTTTATTTTGCCATAACCTACAATACACTTACGGATAAGCCAGAAGGATTGTCGCAAAGTAAATTTTCTTCAGGATTTTCAGGAGGATTTTTAAGAGACATGCCAATCAATAAGAAAAGAACCATAGCTGTTGCTTCCGGTATAGGTTTTACCTACACGAATCACAATCAGAACTTGGCCATTTCTTCAACAGCTGAAACCCCGTTTTATGCCCTTATTGATCAAGAAACAAAGTATAAGAAAAATAAGTTTTCCATGCTTTCTATTGATGTTCCTGTTGAATTCAGGTGGCGCACCTCGACTTATGAAAGTCATAAATTTTGGAGAATTTATACTGGAATAAAGTTTAGTTATTTGCTGTATGACAAGTCTATTTTTGATAGCAATGCGGGAAAAGTCGAAGTTACTGGAAATAAAGATTTTAATAAATTTCAGTATGGAGCGTATGTTTCATCAGGATACAACACGATAAATCTTTATTTGTACTATGGTTTGAATCCATTGTTTCAATCGGCTAAGGTAAATGGCGAATCCATTAACATGAAGTCCTTAAATTTTGGAATTATTTTCTACATTTTATAACCATAAAACTAATAAAAGCAGTTGTGGGATAGCGCCCAGACAAAAACCTATAACCAGTTCTTTATAGGTGTGCGCTTTCATTTCTAACCGGGAAGAGGCTATGAAACCGTTGAGGAGAATTAAAATTGTAATCGTGAATATACTCTGAATACGAAGGTGCAGGCTTAAGCCAATAATAAAAACGGTCAAAGAACTAATGGCGATCAGGTGAAGACTCGCCTTAATATTAGCAAATAATAGAATCAAGGCTAACAAAGTGCTTAAAAGTCCTCCCAATAAAAAAAAATGCAATTCGGTATATCGATCAATGGTGATGCTCTTGCGCACCAATAAAATAATCAAAAAACAGTGAATGATCAATGGGATTTTGCGTTGTGATATTTTTGAAATCATAACAGAATCTATGTTTCCTGTTGCTCGCAATAGTAAAAATGCTAGGATGGGAATGAATACTGTGACGATGACAACTTGAAAAAAAACAAATATTTTTTCATGAGTAACAAAATCAGCATCATTATAAAAAAGATAAAACAGCGTGGCAATTGCCGGTATAAATATCGGATGGAAAATATAAGAAAACGATGGTAGAATTTTTTTCAAAAGGACTCATTTTTAGCTAAAAACAAATATAAGTAATCTGCTAAAATTAGTAGAGCTATTGCGACTGTTTCTTTTTCAAAAATAAACGAGATGGCTTACATTTAAAGTATATCTAACCCTTCGTTTTGAAAAGAAGTGGTATTTTTGAGGAAGTTTTATAAACGCATAAACGGTAAATCGCTTGCTTTCCAGAAAAGAAATTTACCTCAATCACTTCTAATTTCATGAGCCAGAAAATCCTAAATAGCATCCAAAAAATTCCTGCAACATTCCTAGGAAACCAAGAAAACAGAGCCTTAGACGCTGTTTCGATTGACAGTCGGTCTTTGCAAAATGGTCCTCAAACCTTATTTTTTGCCTTAATAGGAGCCAATACTGATGCACACCTTTATGTCAAGGATCTAATGGTGACTGGTGTTCGCAATTTTGTTGTGACGCACATTCCAAATGGCTGTGAGACCAAAGCTAATTTTTATGTTGTCGACGATACCTTAGTAGCCTTGCAGCAATTTGCAGCAAACTACCGCGATTTTTTCGATTTCCCTATCATTGGACTTACAGGAAGTAACGGAAAAACAATAGTAAAGGAATGGCTAAATTTTTTGCTAAGTCCTGATTTTAATGTTATTCGGAGTCCAAAAAGTTATAATTCTCAAATTGGTGTTCCCTTATCTGTTATTGCAATCAATGAGAAACACAATCTAGGAATTTTCGAGGCAGGTATTTCAACTAGTTCTGAAATGGCCAAATTAGAGGAAATTATCAAACCTACCGTTGGAGTTCTTACCAATATAGGTTCCGCACACGATCAAGGTTTTTTAAATGTCGAAGAGAAAATAAAGGAGAAAATGTCGCTTTTTGAAAATTCGAAGGTCATGATTTACCAAATCGATAAAAGGGTAGATCCTTTTGTTTGTTCAAAAACAAAGGCATTTACCTGGAGTTTTGTCAGCAAAGAGGCAGATGTTTATATTGTTAAAAAAAGTGGTTCTGACAATACGATTTTGAACGTGCAATACGGCGCTGAAAATTTTGATCTAAAAATACCGTTTCAAGACGAGGCATCCATAGAAAATGCAAGCTCGTGTCTGATGGTTTTATTGTACTTTAAATACGATATTAATACCATTCAAAACCGAATGCAACTATTGTATCCTTTCGAAATGCGTCTAAAAGTCAAGAACGGAATCAATAATTGTAGTATTATCGATGATAGTTACAGCTCCGATTTTCAATCACTAAAGATTGCATTGGATTTTCTCGAAAGTCAGAAGCAGTATGAAAAGAAAACAATTATTTTATCTGATATTTTTCAAAGTGGCTTGTCTAAGGACGAATTGTATACTAAAGTTTCTCAGTTAATTGTCTCGAATAAAATGGATCGCGTTATTGGCATCGGAGAAACAATTTCGGAGTTCAAAGATAAATTTACAAACTGTATTACTTTTAAAAACACAGCTGCATTTATTGCTGATTTTGAAAGTTTAGACTTCAGTAACGAAACTATTTTGATAAAAGGAGCGCGATCTTTCCAGTTTGAAGAAATCGTTTATTTACTGGAAGAGAAAACCCATGAAACAGTTCTGGAAATTAACCTCAATGCGATCAGTTATAACTTAAACTTTTTTAAATCCAAGCTCAAGCCAAAGGTCAAAATTATGGTAATGGTGAAGGCTTTTGGATATGGAAACGGTGGATTGGAGATTGCCAAATTACTGGAGCATCACAAAGTAGATTATTTAGGAGTGGCTTTCGCCGACGAAGGAATTTCGCTTAAAAACGGAGGTGTACAAGTGCCTATCATGGTTCTCAATCCAGAGAATACCAGTTTCGCAGCCATAATTCAACATCAGCTAGAGCCAGAGATTTACTGCTTGAAAGGATTGCATGCTTTTTTGAAAATAGCGAAACAAAAAAACTTAGAACAGTTTCCAATTCATATTAAATTTGATACGGGAATGCATCGCTTGGGGTTTGAAGAAAATACGATAGAAGAGCTTATAACAGCGCTCAAAGGGAATAATACAGTTCAAATTAAAAGTATTTTATCCCATTTGGCGACCAGTGATGATCTCGAACATATGGATTTTGCACATTCACAAATTGCTTTATTTGAAAAATTGTCTTCTAGGTTGATGTCTGAATTGCACATCAAACCTTTACGACACATTTTGAATACGTCGGGCATCAGTAATTTTCAGGAATCACAGTACGACATGGTTCGGTTGGGAATTGGTCTTTACGGAATTTCAAACGATCCCGAAGAACAGAAACAACTGGAGGATGTTGGCACATTGAAATCGGTGATTTCACAAATAAGAACCATTGCTGCGGGAGAAAGTGTGGGTTATGGAAGGAAGTTTATGGCTGAAAAACCAACAAAAATTGCTACTATTCCTATTGGATATGCCGATGGAATTTCCAGAGGTTGGGGAAATGGAGTAGGATTTGTAACCATCAAAAAAGAGAAAGCGAGTATATTAGGGAGTATTTGTATGGATATGCTAATGGTAGATGTAACTGGTATAGAATGTAAAGAGGGCGATGCGGTAATTGTTTTTGGACAAAGTCCAACTGTGGGATATATGGCTCAAAAATTAAATACCATATCGTATGAAATCCTTACTAGTATATCGCAGCGTGTGAAACGGGTGTTCTTCCGTTAATTTTTTTCAGCGTAAAAGATACAAATGTTAATTTTTTGTCTATTTTAGCTATTAAGTATCGAAAATAGGGACAATCAAAAAATGAAAATTATGGGATTTTTCAGTGATTTTAAAGCTTCTTTAATGAAAGGAGATGTTTTAAGTTTGGCAACAGCAGTTGTTATAGCGGGTGCATTTGGTAAAATTGTTGGATCCGCTGTGGATGACATCATTATGCCAATAGTAGGTTTGATAACTGGTGGAATCGATTTCACCCAGAAATTCATCACTTTAGATGGTAATAGTTATGCTGATTTACCTGCAGCAAAAGCAGCGGGTGCGGCAGTGATCACTTATGGAAATCTGGTACAAGCAATTATTAACTTTGTTATAATCGCATTTTTTGTTTTTGTGATTTTAAGAGCGGCTGAAAAAGCGAAGAAAAAAGAAGTGGTTGTTGTAGCTGCTCCGGCTGGACCAACTCAAGAAGAATTATTGACTCAGATTAGAGACTTGTTAAAAAAGTAATTTCCGCTACATTATATATTCTAATTTATCCTGAATGTGTTTTAGGACTAAACCGCTTCTTAATTGAGGCGGTTTTTCTTTAAAAGTTTATCTAAAACAGTAGCGACTATTTACCAGTAGGAAATTAAGATACATTAAGAAACACTTTAAAACTTAATTTTATTGAAATCTTAATGGTTCCAAAACAATTTAAGACCTTATTTAGGAATGTTTTAAAATCAAAAAGAAATAATTCCTTAAAAAACGGCTCTCCTGATTTGCATTTTTTCACTAAACGTTATAAATATAACATTTTGTTATTTTTTGTGAAGCTGATTGTTTTGATTTCAATATTAGTTACTTTTGTACTTCAAATTTAATATTCAATACTAAAAATATACTATGAAAATAGCAGTTGTTGGTGCTACCGGAATGGTCGGCGAAGTAATGTTGAAAGTTTTAGCAGAAAGAAATTTCATTGGTAAAAATGATGAGCTGATTCTTGTTGCATCGGAAAGATCTGTTGGCAAGCAAATAGATTATAACGGAGATATGCTTACGGTTGTGGGTTTACAAACAGCAGTTGATATGAAAGCAGATATTGCTTTGTTCTCTGCAGGTGGCGATACTTCACTGGAGTGGGCTCCAAAGTTTGCAGCAGCAGGAACAACTGTTATTGATAACTCATCAGCTTGGAGAATGGATCCGACTAAAAAATTAATTGTGCCGGAAATTAATGCTAGCGAATTAACAAAAGAAGATAAAATTATTGCAAATCCAAACTGTTCTACGATACAAATGGTATTGGTTTTGGCTCCTTTGCACAAAAAATACAACATCAAGCGTGTCATTGTTTCCACATATCAATCCATCACTGGAACAGGTGTAAAAGCAGTGCAGCAATTGGAAAATGAATATGCAGGCGTTCAAGGTGAAATGGCATATAAATATCCAATTCACAGAAATGCGATTCCACAATGCGATTCTTTTGAAGAAAATGGATACACGAAAGAAGAGATGAAACTGGTTCGTGAAACTAAAAAAATCTTAAGTGACAATACCATTGCCGTTACAGCAACTGCAGTTCGTGTGCCTATCGTAGGTGGACACAGTGAAGCGGTAAACGTAGAATTCTCGAATGATTTTGACGTAGATGAGGTAAGGAATATTTTGCATCATACTGATGGTGTGGTAGTTCAGGACAATAACGACACCTATACGTATCCAATGCCAATGTATGCACAAGGAAAAGATGCTGTTTTTGTAGGTAGAATTCGTCGGGATGAAAGCCAAGAAAACACCTTGAATATGTGGATTGTAGCGGATAACTTAAGAAAAGGAGCGGCGACAAACACCATACAAATTGCTGAATATTTGATTGCAAAGGGATTGGCGTAGTGCTTTTGGGGTTGAAAACAGCCTTATTTTGCGGCTCTTTAAGAAACTAGAATTTGGTTTTTGGGCATAATTTTTTAAATCCATTTGTTTTTATGAAATGCATATTTTGTAAAAACAAATGGATTTTTATTTCAGTATCGCTATATTTGCCAAAGATGAAAAAGAAATTTTCTATATTTAGTCTCGTGCTAACGCTGACAGTATTGCTTTCGATGCTGTTTCAGTCGGTGCATAAATACGAGCATATAGCAAAACAACTTTCTGAAATTCAATGCGTTCATGAGAAAAATTCTACTGCAGAAATAACGCATCAGCATCACAATTTTGATTTTTGTGGAATCTGTGCTTATAAATTAGGCAGCTTTACATTTTTAGTTTTTCCTACTTTTGAATTAAAATCATTAGAATTATACCCAAACAACGCTGATTTTGATTCCAAAGAAATCACGCAATTCTTTAAAGGAAGCCTTTTTGCGCTTCGTGCTCCACCAGCAGTCTAAATAGTTTTTTAAAACAATATATCATTTTCAAATCTTGGAAATGATTCACATGTTTATCTATTTTGAACAAAGAAAATGCAAACAAAAATCTATATTTTTTTCTGCTTCTGTTTGTTTTGCACCATTGGTTTTTCGCAAAATACAGTTAGTGGAAAAATTACTACTCAGCAAGGATTACCTCTTTCAGGAAGTCATGTACACATTGGGACAAAAACAGTATCCTCAGATGTTTCGGGTAACTATCTTATAAAAAGATTGCCAAAAGGGAACGTAAAAGTATATGTGTCTTTTATTGGTTTTCAGGCTATTGATACCTTAGTAAATTTAGCGGGTGACCAAGTTTTGAACTTTGCCTTAAAGGAAAATGCTGCACAGTTGCAGGAGGTGATCATCAGACAAAAAGCCAATACGCTGAACAAATCTCTTTTAGAACAAAAGATTAAAACGGAAACGATTGAGAAGTTCAGTAATCAAACCCTTGGTGATATTTTGAAGGAAATTGCAGGTGTTTCTAGTATGAAAACAGGAAGTTCTGTGGTAAAGCCGGTTATCAATGGTTTGTTTGGAAGTAGAATTCCCATCATCAATAACAATGTCCGTTTAGAAGATCAGCAATGGGGAACGGAGCACGCGCCTAATTTTGATGTAAACGCAGCGGGCAAAATTACGGTTATCAAAGGAGCGTCTGGGTTGCAATACGGTGGTGACGCGGTAGGTGGATTAGTTGTGATCGAGCCTATTTCTGTAAAAAGAGACACGCTTTTTGGGAAAACAATCCTGAATCTAGCGTCAAATGGAAGAGGCGGTTCTATCAGTTCTAGTTTGCACAAAGGAAACGACAAAGGATGGAGTTGGAACGCACTAGGAACATTCAAGTATTCAGGCGATAGAGAAGCTCCTGATTATGTGTTGTCTAATTCAGGGAATCGGGAAGCTAATTTTTCTGGCGATATAAAATTTACTGGAAAAAAATATGATGTCTCTGGATATTACAGTTTCTACAATACCACTATTGGAATTTTGAGTGCTTCGCACATAGGTAATGTCAATGATTTATACAATGCTATTAAGAATAAAGTTCCTTGGGCTGTCTATGATTTCACGTATGACATAAATAATCCTAAACAAAAAGTGCAACATCATTTAGCAAAACTGAATTACAACTATTATTTTGATCAAACAGCGTCATTGGCGGTACAGTATTCTTTTCAGTTTAATAAGCGTCTCGAGTTTGACGTTCGTAGAGGAAATTTTAATAACCTAGCTGCCTTAGACTTGGCGTTAACCACTCATGCCATAAATATAGATTATAAAAAAACGGTGCATGATTGGTCTTTAAAGTCTGGATTTAATGGCTCTTTTCAAAACAATTTTGCAAATCCAGCTACAGAAATAAGACCATTGATTCCTAATTTCGATAGAATAGAATTTGGTACGTATGGTATTGTAAACTATGATATTTCAGATAGTTTTTCTGTAGATGCTGGATTACGATATGATTTTTCACAAGTACAAGCCACTAAGTTTTACTTTAAATCCAGATGGGATGAAAGAGGCTATAACTCTGAATTTGCTGATTTTATTGTGGGCGAACAAGGCAATCAATGGTTGGCAAAGCCTAGTTTTACTTTTCATAATATTTCAGCTAGTACAGGATTTCACAAGGAATTTGGTCAAGACTTACACTGGTACACTAATGTTAGTTTGGCAACCAGAAACCCAAATCCGTCCGAGTTTTTTAGTGACGGTTTGCATCATTCAACTGGGGTCATCGAGCTCGGTGATATAGCTTTAGACAAAGAACAAGCGGTAAAATTATCGACCACCTTGCAAAAAAAATGGACAGCTTTCTCAGTTGAGGTTAATCCTTTTATAAACAGCATTCGCAATTTCATGTTCTTACGGCCTGTTGGTTTTGAAAAAAACAATCGCGGTTCGTTTCCAGTTTGGGAATACCAGCAAACTAATGCAAGGTTAGCAGGAGTTGACGTGCAAACACATTGGAAAATAAACAATCAATGGCAGCATGATTTTGCTTTGGCTTATGTAAATGGGAGAGATTTGACTAACAACGAATTCTTGATTGATATTCCACCATTAAATCTGAGTAACAAAATTCAATTTGCAAAAACGGAGTGGAATGATCTCAAACTCGAATTAAAAAGCGAAATGATAATGCGTCAAAATCAGTTTCCAGATAACAATTTCATAACCAATATTATTGTGAATAATGAATTGACTGAGGTTCTAGTAGACATTAGTACTCCGCCGCCAGCCTATCAGTTGTTGCATTTCTATTCGGAGATGAAATTCAAGACTTTCGGTAAATCTAATACAACAATCGCATTTTCTGTTCAGAATATTTTAAACACTAATTACAGGGACTACCTCAATAGGCAACGTTTTTTTGCTGATGAAATGGGTAGAAACTTTCAAATTCAATTAAAATTCAATTATTAAAAAGTAAACACAAAAAAATGAAAAATTCAAAAATTTTAGCACTAGCATTATTATCGGTATTCACGTTTTCATCTTGTAACAATGACGATCCTATTGCAGTAAATGAGGAGGAAGTAATTACAACAGTTACAACTACTTTGACTGCAGGGAATCAAATCATTACCTTGACTTCTAGAGATCTGGACGGAGACGGACCAAATACTCCGGTAGTTACTGTTTCAGGAGATTTAATAGTGAACACAACGTATACAGGAACAGTGCGTTTCTTAAACGAAGCCGTGACGCCAGTTGATGACATAACATTGGAAGTGAAAGCAGAAGGAGTAGAACATCAGTTATTTTATCAAGCACCAGCAGCAATAGGAGCTTTTACGTATACTGATACTGATGACAACGGAAAACCGATTGGATTAACTTTTACTTTGAAAACAGGAACAGTGGCAGCAACAGGAAATATAGTGGTGGTTTTGAGACACGAACCAGCTAAAAGTGCTGCTGGAGTTGCAACAGGAGATATTACAAATGCTGGCGGTGCAACAGATGCACAAATCACTTATCCAGTTCAGGTCAAATAAGCACTTCGTTCTGATGTCAACCATTCTAAAAAACGCTATTCGAAAGAGTAGCGTTTTTTTTGGTTTTATTTAAGACTTCCCCGCTGCTACTAAACTAACTATTTCCCTATTTTTGTAACAACCTAAAAAATTAACTAATGAAAAAAACTTTTTTAATAATGGCTGTATCTTCTGCAATGGCGACTTTTGCACAAAACCAAAAACCAAAACAGGTAACTTATCCCGTAACCACCAAAGGGGAAACGGTTGATGTGTATTTTGATACCAAACTTCCCGATCCGTACCGCTGGCTCGAAGACGACAAATCTGCTGAGACCGGTGCTTGGGTAAAAGCACAAAACGAAGTGACGTATGATTATTTGGCTCAGATTCCATTTCGGGATTTGCTAAAAGCAAGAATGGAAAAATTATGGAATTACGAAAAAATAGGAGCGCCTTTCAAAGAAGGAGATTTTACGTATTACTACAAAAATAACGGTTTGCAAAACCAATCGGTGTTGTATAGAAAAGACGCTAAAGGAACCGAAACCGTATTCTTGGATCCCAACACCTTTTCTAAAGATGGAACCACATCGCTTGGTGGATTAAATTTCTCTAAAGATGGTTCTAAAGTGGCCTACTCTATTTCAGAAGGAGGAAGCGATTGGAGAAAAGTTATTATCATGGATGCCGTTTCTCAAAAAATTATCGAAGACACCATCGTTGATGTAAAATTCAGCGG
Organism: Flavobacterium sp. CG_9.1; assembly: GCF_015751645.1. Taxonomy (NCBI): domain Bacteria; kingdom Pseudomonadati; phylum Bacteroidota; class Flavobacteriia; order Flavobacteriales; family Flavobacteriaceae; genus Flavobacterium; species Flavobacterium sp. CG_9.1. Next base: position 18,036 of record NZ_JADOVC010000003.1, on the reverse strand, counting down.
CGTTTCTTGGAAAGGAAATGAAGGATTCTATTATTCCAGTTATGATAAACCGAAAGGAAGCGAATTATCGGCGAAAACAGATCAACACAAATTGTATTTTCACAAGTTAGGAACCGCACAAAAAGTAGATCAAATTATTTTTGGCGCCGATCAAAAACGACGTTATGTTGGGGGCGGAGTTACAGAAGACGATCGTTTTCTAGTAATCACGGCAGCAAATTCTACTTATGGGAACGAATTGTACATCAAGGATTTGACAAAGGCCAACAGTCCTATTGTGACGATTGTGGATAATTTCAAAAGTGATAACAACATTGTCGAAAACGAAGGCACAAAAGTATTCATAGAAACCGATCTAAATGCGCCCAACAAACGCATCGTTACTGTTGATGTCAACAATCCAAAACCAGAAAACTGGAAAGATTTCATCGCAGAAACAGAGAACGTTTTGTCTCCATCAACAGGTGGCGGATATTTCTTTGCGAATTATATGAAAGATGCCGTTTCAGTGGTGAAACAATACGATTATTCTGGGAAACTGGTTCGCGAAATCCAATTGCCAGGCGTGGGTACTGCCGGTGGTTTTGGCGGAAAGAAAAAAGAGAAAACCTTGTATTATTCTTTCACGAATTACATCACTCCAGGTTCTACGTTTTCATTTGAGCCTTCAACAGGAATTTCTGCAGTATATCAAAAACCAAAAGTAGATTTCAATAGCGATTTATACGAGTCCAAACAAGTGTTTTATACTTCTAAAGACGGAACAAAAATTCCAATGATTATCACCCATAAAAAAGGATTGAAACTCGACGGAACAAATCCAACAATGCTATACGGTTATGGAGGGTTCAACGTGAGTTTGACGCCAAGTTTCAGTATTGCTAACGCCGTTTGGATGGAAAACGGGGGCGTTTACGCGGTACCAAATTTACGCGGCGGCGGAGAATACGGTAAAAAATGGCATGATGCAGGAACCAAGATGCAAAAACAAAATGTATTTGATGATTTCATTGCAGCAGCAGAATATTTAATTGCTCAAAAATATACAGCTCCTCAATACCTTGCTATTCGTGGTGGTTCTAACGGAGGATTGCTTGTAGGTGCCACCATGACACAGCGTCCAGAGTTGATGAAAGTCGCTCTACCTGCAGTAGGCGTGATGGACATGTTGCGTTACCACACTTTTACTGCAGGAGCAGGGTGGGCGTATGACTACGGAACAGCACAAGACAGCAAGGAAATGTTTACCTATATCAAGGGATATTCTCCTGTACACAACATACAAAAAGGAATACAATACCCAGCAACTATGGTTACAACGGGCGATCACGATGATAGAGTAGTGCCAGCACACAGTTTTAAGTTTGCAGCGGAATTACAAGAAAAACAAACTGGAACCAACCCAACCCTAATTCGTATTGATATCAATGCAGGACATGGCGCAGGAAAATCTGTAGCAGCAACCATTCAGGAAAACGTCGATATTCAGGCCTTTACCTTATTCAATATGGGAGTCGTGTTATTGCCAGAATTGGAATAAAGGTAATTGTAGGTTAGGATTTTACCCTGAGCGTCCCGAAATTTTGGGAGAAGGGAGGAGCTTTTTCCTGCTATCCGTTACAATCTTTTTCAACGCTTTCAGGGTTCAAAACCCTGAAAGCGTCTAGAAAAAGGATTTTCACTTCTATCAGGGCTAGGAAATCCAATACAATAACAGCACTTATTTTCAAAAACACCAGTCGAAAGATTGGTGTTTTTTTATGCGCTATTTCTAAAAAAATCGAGTAGATAAGTTGCAAGCAGAAGAGAAGATCTTGTTCCACTTGGCCTATTTTCCTCGATCATAATTAATTGTTTGAAAAAGAGAATAAAGCAAATCCCTTAATTCTAAACCTACCTTGAATCCATTTCTTTTGTCCTTAATTTTCACAATGTTTTACTAATGCAGTCGTTTTTTGAAACTTCGTTCGTTAAATTTGAAAGACAATCATTAAATAAATAAAAACATGACAGTACAAATCAACACAGACAATAACGTAGAAGGGAACGCACGATTGAAAGCGTATATTTCAGATGAATTAGGAACCGCTTTAGCACGTTTTGAAGATAAAATCACCCGTTTAGAAGTGCATCTTGGAGACGAAAATAGTGCCAGGTCTGGACTCGATGACAAACGATGTCTTATCGAAGCCAGGCCAATTAATATGCAGCCCTTAGCCGTTACAAATTATGCCGATACTACCGAGAAAGCATTTCACGGAGCCTTGGATAAAATTAAAAAAGTGTTGGAAACAACTTTTGAAAAAAAGAAAACGTATTAAAAAATTGCCTCTAGATAAATAAAAAAAATGACACTGACTTTTAAATAAGACAGTGTCATTTTTTTTGGATTAGTATTGTTGAGCAGATCAAACTATCATTTGTCAAACAATAATGTTGCTAACGTTTCATCCCTTTTGTAGACATCTTCATAAAAATGAATCACGCCTTCCTCATCTACCCAAGCAGTAAAATAACCAATATACACTGGGATTTTATTTTTAAGCGTGTACCAAAACTCTTCTCCGCCGTTCATTGCGGTTTCTATTTTAGCAGGATTCCATTTTTTATCATCTTTCATAATTACTGCGGCAAGTTCTTTTGGCTTTGCTACACGAATACATCCATGGCTGAAAGCACGGTCTTCTTTTCCAAATAAACTTTTGGATGGGGTGTCGTGTAAATAAATTGCATTCGAATTAGGGAATAAAAATTTTACTAATCCCAATGAGTTTTCTGGTCCAGGTCGCTGTCTAACATAACTATCTTTCCATTCCATGTCATGTTCTTCTAAATAATTTGGATTTTTCTCAATGGCAGGAAGGATTTCTTTCTTCAGAATGCTTGTTGGTACATTCCAATATGGTCGGAACACAATATATTTCATTGGTGCGCTAAAAATTACCGTTTTGTGCATTGCTTTTCCTACCACAACCTTAGAACGCAACTCTGGTTCACCATCCCTAAAAAAAGTCAGTTCATAGGCAGGAATGTTGACCACAATTAATTCTTCAGATTTAGTAATATCATCGGATATCCATCGACAACGTTCCATATTAACCATGATGGTTTTGATGCGTTCCGCAACTGGCACGTTCATGTATTTAATATGTTCCGGCAGAATCGTTTTGTTGAGGGTATTGCCACTTCTTTTTTTAAATTTCAAAATTCCTGTAGCTAATTCAGTATCATACACGGCACTTTTAGAATCTTGTGAAATATCATCGGTGATAAACAAACGGGTTCTGATTTGTGCAATAGCCGCAGCGCTATCTCCAGGTTTATAGGATTTAACATTTGGATCAAGAGCAATCGCTTTCCATCCGCCTTTTTTTTCTATTTTGCGGTATTCCTGTAAAACATCTTTTAAAAGGAAGTATTGCTTCAAAACACCTTTTTCTTCTTTGTGAATTAACGTAGGATTGATTAACAATGAATCTAGGTAATTTCCGTAAGATTGCCTTTTTCGAGGTAAAAACCAACCTAAATCTTTTGTTTTCTTAATGTCGATTCCGTCATATACTTTTTCAGCATAAAAAAAGTACAGGGCAGAGCTCAGTAACTCCGTTTCAATACTAGCCTTTTGATTGTCATCCGGATTATCGTAGATATCGTCTAATTTTTCTTTATATGGAATGGCGGTTTCAATTCCTTCCAGATTCATGCTATTTACTTTGTTGTAAAGTAAACCAGCAAATTCATTTAGGCCGTCCTTATCAAACCAGATATAATGAAATTCATGTTTGCGGTACAATTGCTCAACATCGCCTCGATAGTTTTTTAGCTTTGGATATTTACCAAAGAAGGTCCCAATTTGAGTACTGTCAAAAGGTATTTCAATTTCGTTTAAACGCGCTGGTGCCATCGCAACCTCTTTATTTTTCTTTTTGCAAGAAACAACAGTAAACAGTAGTGTAAAAACAACAACTAATAATAGGGGAAATAATTTTTTCATGATTCAATTTTAATTCGTGAAGAATGGATGGTTGGCAGTACAAAAATACATCAAATCAAGTACGGTAGTATCGGTTGCAAAGGAGCTGTATCATTGAACATGGAACACGTACTTATTATGTAGAGGTGTAAATAATAGAAAATAACGTATAAGTATCTAATAATAAAATATTTAAGATTTAAAGATTGTTGTTTAGCAGATTATTTTCATCAAATATTTTTTTATTAATCCAAAAATTATGAAATAAATAGTATTCGTTTTTGTAAATTTTTGGCTGTTTTTATCTTTTATAGCTGTAGGGTAAAGCCTTATTTCAGAGAGTACTACCTTTTTTAAAGCAGCTGTTATTCGCTAATAAATAAGGGGCTTTTCCAAGTTCTTTATCATTAATAGTACTGCGCTCGAACTGTGGCGTAAAAATTTGAATTGTAATTTGTAGTTTGAAATCAGTAAGAGCATCAGTTTTTATAGTATCTTGTATTTTAAACAGTAAAGGAGTACGCATGAATCAATTTTGGCAGGGCGCAAGAACTTATTTTAATACGGCAAGTTTCAAGAAAGTAAGCAAAAGAATTGGTTTTTTCTTTGCGGGAGTTGTTGCGCTTATTTTAATATCTTCAGCGGTTGTGGCACTTTATTTTAATACTAATAAAGAAGAAATTGTAACCCAAATCAATGCTAAGATCAACGAAAATATTACCGGCACAATCCACATTGGAGATATTAAATATAAATTCTTAAAAGGTTTTCCCAATATGACTTTGGCGTTAAGCCAAGTTGAATTGAAGGATAGTTTGTGGGTCTTTCATAAACGTACACTACTCAAGGCACAACAAATTGAGATTAGAATTGATCTTTGGGACTTGGTTTCAAACGAGATTAACATCAACAAAATCGAAATTCAGCAAGCTACTTTGCACTTATTTAAAGGAAAAAATGGAATTGTAAACACACACATCTTTAGGGCTAAGCCAAAAGGTGAAAAAACAAAAAGTGCTACTACTTCGACCTTTGATGAAGTCATAATGGATCAAGTTCATTTTATTTCTGAAAATCAAATGGGAAACAAGTTGTTTGATTTTGATATTCTAGCTTTACGAAGTAAAATTGCATTTAAGGACGAAAATTGGCAGACGAATCTGTATTTGAAAACACTAGCCAAAAGTATGGCCTTCAATACCAAAAGAGGAAGTTTTATCAAGAACAGCATGGTAGAAGGTGTTTTGAAAGTTGATTTTTCCAACGCTAAAAACCAGATTAGTGTATCCACCACTAATTTTGGAATTGGCCCTGAGTTTTTTGATATCAAGGCTCATTTTAGTTTGGATGCAAACAAATCTCCTTTTGATATTGCCATTAAAACCTCCATATTGTGGCGCGAAGCTTCTGCTTTATTGAGTGCTAATATTAGTGCTAAAATTAACCAATTTGACTTGAAAAACCCTATAAATGTGAGTTGCTCCATTATTGGGGACATGAATGCTAAAGGAGATCCAGAAATTATTGTAAAGACAAACATTAGGGATAATGAACTCAAAATACCGGACGGGATTATTACCGACTGCACTTTTGACGCGACGTTCACCAACCAATATAAAAAAGGAGCGGGTTGTAATGATGTTAATTCTACGATTACCCTGACCGATTTTTCAGGGAAATACAAAACAATTCCTTTTAAAATTCCCATCGGAATTATTTCTAATTTTGAAAAAACAACTGCGGCAGGAAGTTTTAAATCAGATTTTAATGTATCTCGATTGAATGAGATTGTGACTAAAGATTTTATCCATTTTTCTGATGGTCAAGCCAAAGTGAATCTGGAATTTAAATTTGATATCTTGGATTTAAAAATACAACAACCATTGTTTACTGGAAATGTAGACGTTAAAAATGCAACAGTAAATTACGGACCAAGAAATTTGACTTTCGTAAAAACAGATATTGAGCTTGATTTTACTGAAGAAGCACTTTTGATAAAAAAAATTAATTTCAAAGACCGTAAGAATAAGGTTTTTATGGAGGGGAAAATTGATAATTTTCTGACGTTGTATTATGAAAATCCTGAAAAAATGATTGTCAATTGGGATATTTATGCTCCTTTTCTGGATATAAAACAATTTGTAGGTATTATCACTAATTCAGGTCAAAAAGCAACTAAAAAGAAAAATACAAAAGATGATTTTTCATCTGAATTGTATGCTGTAATTGATAAATGCCAAGTGGTGCTGAATTTGAAAGCAGACCAAATGGTGTACAGTAAACTGGAGGCGACTAATGCTAAAGCTACCATCCTATTGGTAAATAATCAGTTAATCGTGAAGAATGGCTGGGTGCAAAGTTCTGGCGGTACAATCTCCTTTGACGGAAAATTGGTCCCAAAAGATGACCTTTTCTTTTTACAGTCAAACACACAAATCAATCGTGTCGATATTGCCCGATTCCTGACTTCGTTGAATAATTTTGGAATTCAATCTTTTCAACCTAAAAACATTAAAGGGTTTCTCTCCGCTTCCACCTCGGTGCAAGGAACGCTTCTCTCTGGTGGACAATTGAAAATAAATTCATTGGCAGGCAGTGCTAAATTTAAAATAGACCAAGGAGCATTGATTGATTTTGAACCCATCACTGCGATAGGTAAATATGCTTTTCCGTTTAGAGACGTCAATAATATCGTGTTTAGAAACCTATCTGGTAATTTTGACATAAATGGTGCTTTAGTTGGGGTAAAAGATTTGAAAGTAAGCTCTAACGTTTTGAATTTGGATGTGAATGGTGTTTATTCCTTTGGGAGAGGGACAAATTTGGCTTTGACGACACCGCTTAGAAATCCTAAAAAGGATGAGTTGATCACCGATAAAGTTGAAAGAGCTGAAAAGCGAAATAAGGGAATTGTATTGCATTTACTAGCAGTTGATGAAGAGGGAAAAATAAAAATCCGATGGGATAAAAACCATGAATAAATAGCAAAAAGGTATGAAACAAATAGTGATTTTACTGATTATTATGACTTTGTCAGGTTGCAAAAGTACGATGGTGAATCAAGCAAGCTTAAAAGCAAACAGCAATGCTACGCTTGATGCATGGCACAAAGCCGCAGCAGATGCGGATTACAATGCCTATTTTAATTTAATGACTGATGATGCTGTTTTCATAGGTACCGATGCAACCGAAAACTGGAGTAAAGCAGCTTTTCAAACGTATGCAAAGCCGCATTTTGATAAGGGAAAAGCATGGAGTTTTACTACTTTGGAACGGCATATTTATTCTGATGCAACGGGTAAAATAGCTTGGTTCGATGAATTGTTGAATACCCAAATGAAGATTTGCCGGGGTTCAGGTGTTTTGGTAAAAATAGATAAAGAGTGGAAAATACAGCAGTATGTGTTATCAATGACAGTACCTAATGAAAATTCGAATGAAGTGATTAAGGTAAAAGCTTCACTGGAAGACATGATGATCAAAACATTAAAATCGAAACAGTAGTATTATTTGGAGTCATTGTCAAAAAGGAGTTCTGCTAAACGATCATCCCTTAAATAGATATCATTAAAAAAACTAATTTCGCCAGAATCATTGACCCAAGTAGTGAAATAACCCAAGTGAACTGGAATTTTATTTTTTAGATAGCAGGTAGTTTCCTTATCGCCATCCATCGCTTTCTTTATGCGTTCCACGGGCCACTCAGGATTGTTGTTTAAAATTAAATAAGCCAATTCTTGTGCCTTATTTATGTTGATACATCCATGACTATAGGCGCGGTACTCCGACTCAAATAAAGTTGTGGATGGTGAGTCGTGTAAGTATATGTCATTAGAACTGGGAAAGATAAATTTTACTTTTCCTAATGGATTTTTTGGACCTGGTTTTTGTCTCACTCGACCCTTATTCCACTCCATGTCATTATCAATTAAGTAGTTTTTATCTCCATCCATCGCTGTTTTTATTTCGCTTTGAACAATACTTGTTGGGATATTCCAGTAGGGACTAAATACCAGATGACTAATCATACTGCTAAAAATAACGGTTTCATTCATGGTACTACCGACAAAAATATTTGATTCTAATTCGGTTTTGCCGTCTCTTTTAAAAAATAGTTTAAAAGACGGGATGTTCACAATGATGTATTCCGGTGCTTTGTTAAGTTCTGGCGCAACCCAACGGCAACGTTCCATATTTACCATAATTGTTTTGATATAATTTTCAATAGGAATGTTTAGCCTTTGAATGTGGCTTGAGGTAATGAGTGGATCTGATTTATAGCCATTTCTTTTTTTGAAATTTAGAATACCAGCCAGCAGCTCTTCATCGTAGCGATTGCTTTTAGAGTCTTGTTTTAAATCACCAGTGATAGCAAGTCGTTGCCTGATTTGAGCAATGGTTTTGGAAGTGTCACCTAGTTTGTATTCCCGTATTGAGGAGTCTTTAACAATTACGTTCCAGTCCCCATTTTGTTCCATTTGTTGGTATTTTTTTAACACATCGCGGAGTTTGTAATACTGTCCAAATAGCAAATTATCATCTTTTTCTAATGATTGTGGATCAGTTAATAAAGACTGCAGTAGAGTGGTGTAAGAAAGATTTTTTGGGGGTATAAACCAGCCAATTTCCCTTATTTTTTCAGGATCAATGCCCTTGTAAACTTTTTTGGCATAAAAAATAAACATTGTGGATAGCAGTAATTCAGTTTCAGTAGGAGTGAGAGTTGGCGTTACTTGTTTATTAAAAATGAGAGCAACTTTATCTTTGTAGGCAAAGCTTGACTTTAAGCCTTCCTGCTCGAGTTGATCTACTTTGGAATGGAGTAAATGGGCAAACTCTATAATTCCTTCCTTGTCAAACCACACGGAATGGTAGTTTCGTTTTTTGTATAAAGCCAGTACATCCAATTTGTGTTTTTTTAAATTAGGATATACTTTAAAAAATCTAGTAATGACTAAGCTGTCCACTTTGATATATGAGATGGTGTTTTTCTTTTTAGGGAGCGGTAGGTTCAAAGAAGGTTTGTTACTTGTTGTGTTTCTTAAACAAGAAGCGCTAGAATTTAAAAAGCTGAACAACAGTAGTATAATAAATAAAATAAGGTTTTTCATGGCCTGATTATTTATCTAAAGGTAAACAAAAATTTCCTTGATAGAAAGCGAATTAACAACTAGGGCATAGGCTGAAAGGATGAAAATAGGATGCTGGTGAAAAACGTTTTTTCATTTTTTTACCGCGATGGCATTCGGTCTTATATAATTCCTTAATTTTGCCGAAATATTGTAAAAAAGTGGGAAGCAAAAATAAATTAAAAAGATTCAAGGAAAACGAAACATTCACAAATGTTTTTCAACCAACGAGAGAGGAAGTAGTAGGAGATTTATTTCCCCTTAGAGGAAAATGGAATTCTGAATTTTTCAGAAATGATAATCCCCTAGTGCTAGAATTAGGTTGCGGAAAAGGAGAGTATGCGGTAGGTCTTGCCGAAAGATATCCCAATAAAAACTTTGTTGGAATAGATATTAAGGGAGCCCGTTTTTGGCGCGGTGCCAAAACTGCAGTTGAAACCGGCCTTCATAATGTGGCGTTTATCCGAACTCAAATTGAATTAATCAATCATATTTTTGCTGAAAATGAAGTAGACGAAATTTGGATTACTTTTCCAGATCCACAAATAAAATACAAAAGGACAAAACACAGAATGACCAACTCTGAATTTTTGCAGTTGTATAAAAAAGTACTCAAGAAAGACGGTGTGGTAAACTTAAAAACCGATAGTGAGTTTATGCATGGTTATACTTTAGGGTTGTTGCACGGGGAAGGACATGAAGTGTTGTATGCCAATCACAATGTATATGTAAATGAAGGAAGTCCAGAGGAAGTGACTGCTTTTCAAACTTTTTATGAGAAACAATATTTGCAAGTTAACAAAGCAATTACGTATATTCGATTCAAAATTAAACAATAGTTTTATATTTGAAATAGATTTTTTTGATTTTGCACTTGGCCTATGAATTTAATTACTTCCTTGTTTTTGGGTTTCGTTACTGCCTTCGTAGGGATTACACCTCCGGGATTGATTAATATGACAGCTGCCAAAGTGAATCTCAAAGAAGGAAAAAGAAGTGCTTTTTGGTTTGTTTTAGGAGCCGTAATTGTAATTTTCTTTCAAGCTGCACTAGCCATATTTTTTGCCCAGTTTATTAAGGAACGACCAGATGTAATTGTTTTATTGCGGGAAGTAGGTTTTGGGATTTTTTCAGCATTAACTATCTATTTTTTGTTGGTCGCTAAAAAGCCAAAAAAGAAAAAAGGTAAAATTAAAAAAAAGAGTACCTCCACCCGTTTTTTTCTCGGAATGCTGCTTTCAGCACTGAATTTTTTTCCTATTCCTTATTACGTCTTTGTAAGTGTCACTTTAGCGTCGTACAATCTCTTTTACTTTGATACTGCACACGTTTTTATTTTTGTTTCAGGAGTGGTATTGGGTTCTTTTTTGGTATTCTATTTCTACATTACCTTCTTTCAAAAAATACAAGATAAAACTGATTATTTGATGCGTAATATGAATACTATTATTGGAAGCATCACAGGATTCATATCGTTAGTTACCTTGATCAATATCATACGGTATTATCTAAAGTAATTTCCGTAAATTACTACTTAAATTAGGCACCCTTATTATCCTTTTGGAAGCATGACAAACGACAATTTTTTCGAAAGAGTATATGCAATTGCGAGGCAAATTCCATTTGGGAAAGTCACTTCGTACGGAGCAATTGCAAAAGCTTTAGGAACTGCTCGTTCAGCTCGAATGGTGGGTTGGGCGATGAATGCTTCGCATAATTTGGACGATGTTCCTGCACATCGGGTAGTTAACAGAAAGGGATTACTGACAGGGAAATTGCATTTTGACGGAACGAATCTCATGCAGCAATTATTAGAAAATGAAGGGATAGTTGTGGTTGAAAATCAGATTGTAGATTTCGAAAAGCATTTTTGGCAGCCGGAAGTTAGGATTGAGTAATCGATAATGGAGCACTACTTAAGTATTCATAGTCGAAAAAATAGATTGGTTCCTGATAATCTCCAACAATTTCTTCATCAATAAATCCAATCCAATTCCTTTATTTAAAGAACTTAATCCGCTATCTTTGTAATCTGAAATCAGTTTAAATAAAGATAATATTCTGGCGTTACATTGCCAATAGAAAACAATTAACTAAAAATGAAATTAGATAGAAAAGATATTCTTAAAGCTTTAGAAACGATTACTATAGCTGGAGAAGGAAAAAACATGGTGGAGAGTGGAGCAATTGCAAATGTAATTACTTTTGGCGATGAGGTTGTAGTTGATTTAGTTTTGCATACACCAGCCATGCATATTAAAAAACGGGCAGAAGAGGACATTAAAAAAGCAATTCTTGAATTAGTATCTGCTGCTGCAAAAATAAAAATCAATAGTAAAGTAGAGGTTCCGGACAAACCAGAAATTAAAGGGAAACAAATCCCTGGAATAAAAAATATCATAGGAGTAGCTTCTGGTAAAGGAGGAGTAGGGAAATCTACTGTTACTGCTAATCTAGCGGTGTCTTTAGCAAAAATGGGATTCTCAGTTGGGATCCTTGATGCTGATATTTACGGGCCGTCGATGCCTATTATGTTTGATGTTGAAAGCGAGAAGCCAATTTCTGTAACCGTTGATGGGAAATCAAAAATGAAACCTGTTGAAAGTTACGAAGTTAAAATTCTTTCTATTGGGTTTTTTACAGCGCCAAGTCAAGCAGTAATCTGGAGGGGACCTATGGCTTCAAAAGCGTTGAACCAAATGATATTTGATGCTGATTGGGGAGAATTAGACTTTATGTTAGTCGATTTGCCACCGGGTACTGGAGATATTCATCTTTCGATTGTACAATCATTGCCTATCACGGGTGTTGTAATCGTAAGTACGCCGCAAGCGGTTGCTTTGGCTGATGCCAAAAAAGGAGTTTCCATGTTTATGTCTGAAGCGATAAATGTTCCAGTTTTAGGAATTATTGAGAACATGGCCTATTTCACACCAGAAGAACTACCTGAAAATAAATACTACATTTTTGGAAAAGAAGGAGCTAGAAATCTAGCAGATGATTTAGAAGTACCGTTTTTAGGTGAAGTGCCCATAGTACAATCCATTCGAGAAGCAGGAGATTACGGCCGACCTGCAGCAATGCAAGCGGGTTCAATAATTGAAACTGTTTTTGAAGAAATTACGAGAAATGTAGTACGCGAAGTTATCAACAGAAATGAAAGTTTACCAGCCACAGAAGCGGTTAAGATTACAACGATGGCGGGTTGTTCAGCAGTGAAAAAAAATTAGAAAATTGACAATTAGAGAATTAGAAAAAGTAGAAATTAGGATCTTTTACATGATTTCTACTCTTTACATTTTCTACTCTTTAAATCTATAAACAAACAAAATGACAACAGAAGAATTAACAATAGAAGTTCAAAAGGCACTAGAAGAAATTAGACCCTTTTTAAATTCAGATGGTGGGGACATAACACTGATTTCTATCGAGGATGGTAAACACGTAAAAGTTCGCCTTGAAGGAGCCTGTACTAGTTGCAGTGTTAACCAAATGACACTGAGAGCCGGTGTGGAAACGACCATCAAAAAGTTTGCTCCCCAAATTGAAACTGTTGTAAATATCATGTAAATACGTTAAAATTTTCCCTTTAAAAGAAAATGCCCTTTTTAATAGGTATTAGATTTTTTTAAAAGGGGTATTCTTTTGATGATTTATTTGTGGTTTTTTTGTACTGTTAAAATCGCTAATTTCTAATTAAGGCGCTCAAATCTTCCACGACTTCCAGTACGCTATAAATTGATGACCAACCAATTCCAAATTTAAATAAATGGATGTATTAATAAAAATTAAAGACAGAGAAGGAATAGTACATGAACTGCAAGCTCCTACGGATATGGCCATGAATATCATGGAATTATGTAAAGCTTATGAGCTTCCTGTAGAAGGAACCTGTGGCGGTATGGCCATGTGTGCATCTTGTCAGTGTTATGTTTTGAACGATGTGCCCTTGCCAGAAATGGGTGATGATGAAGAAGCCATGTTGTCAGAGGCATTTTATGTCAAATCAAACAGCCGTTTGGGCTGTCAAATACCAATCACCGAAAGCCTCGAAGGATTAGAACTAGAGTTGGCTCCAGAGAATTAAATTAAAAAAAGCGAGAAGAGATTCTCGCTTTTTATTTATAATCTTTTAAGTTGGTTGGACCTTCCAGCACTTCTCTAACTACCTGAAGAATGCCATTTTCCTTAGTGTCGATAAACCATTTTATCAATGTTATCGTTCCATTTGCAATTTCAATTCCGGTGATGCTTCGGGGATGTACGCAACTTCCATCATTGAAATATGGAGTTGAATTTGGGCTTGGATAAGAAAAACTGGGGCGATGGGTGTGTCCCACAATAGTAATTTTTCGATTGTTGTTTTCAATCCACTTTTTGATACGGAGTTCAATTTTTATTCGTTCAATGTAGTTTTTAGCTGGACTCGTTGGGTCAGAAATGCCCCATATTTGTAATGGTTTCCATAGTATTCGTACCATAAACCGATTGATTTTCCAACCGATGTAATTCATGAAATCTGCTTGATGACCGTGCGTTAAAAACAATTCTTGATTCGTTTCCTGATGGACTAAAACAAGAGCTTCATGGCATTGTATCCCAGTAAATAAAGGTTCTATTCTGTCATTTTGGGTATTGGTATACGTTGAGAGTGCTTTTTTTGCATGCTCATTATCTCTAAAAGTCATCTCATGGTTGCCCCAAATTTTGTAGTATCTTTTAGAATCATGAAATTTCTTGAGCAATAAGTAAACGTTTTTGTGTGCTTCAAAAATAGTTTTAAAAAAAATATTTTCCCATAATTCATCACCATCTCCCAATTCGCAATAAGTAAAGCCTTCATTGTAATATTGATTCATTGCATGAAAATAAACATTTCTATTGCTTGCAAAATCATCAGCAAAGCTATTGTCGCTTCTGTGGCAATCACTAAAGAGAATAAATTTTGAGTGATCGTCAAAAGGAATTCTTTTAGCTTCATTATAAGCTCTGGTTAATCGTTCTTGAGAAGCCATTTTTTTATTTTAAAAAATAAAGATAACCAAAATAGACTAGAATGTTATTTTAGTTAGGTTTGTGTCTTTACAGAATCATTTTAATTGTGGACGGCAACAGTTGCCTTTGGTAAAATTCGCTCTACAAATAAAGAATAGGCAAATTCGGATGGGTGTAAACCATCTGTAGCCACGAGGTTGGGATTTGTTAAACCTTGTCGAGTAATGTCGGTAATGTTTATAAAAATAATCGAATTGTCCTCGCAATATTTTTTCGCAAATGCATTATAGTGATCTAGTTCTGTTGAAATTTTGGTTTGATTGCCGGATGCTTGTCCAAAAGGAGTATAGGTATAATCTGGGATAGAGACTACAATTAAGTTTGTTTTGTCTCCTTTTGCGGCAGCGATAGCTTTAAGCACTAATTCAGGAAATTCTTTTTCATATAATGCAAAAGGCTTGTTGAGATATTGATTGTTTACACCAATAAGTAAAGTGACTAAATCGTAATTTGAAGTTGGGTTTTGAGTTGCAATAGCCGAAAGCAAGTTGGTCGTTGTCCAGCCTGTTTGTGCAATAATTTTATGGGAGTAGGTATCGCTCGGATTTAAATCAGCTAGTTTTTTTGATAATTGTGCTGGAAAGCCACACGTTTCGCAAACGCTTTGTCCGATGGTGTAACTGTCTCCAAGGGCTAAATAAGTATAGGTCTTTCCTTGTGTTTGGGGGACAGTATTTATTGGCGTTGGTTCTGGAATCGAACTCTCCGTAGTACAATTGGCATTAGAAAGTAATAAGAAGAACGCAACTATTATTTGAAAGTGTTTTTTCATTATTTCGAAATTAAAGTGAATTCAGTTTCAAATAATAGTTACGTATATAGGAAAGTAATGGTTTTAGGCCAACTCTACTTTCAAAGTAAGTGATTCTTCAATAGCATCCCAAAGTCCAATGCGTTTTTCGAGTGCTAGGATAGAAATTTCCTCCACATCGGACCATTTTTGTGCATCTGTTCCGCATAATTCCGTGATCATTTTCATTGCCATAGGACCATGTTCATCAGCGTCTAATTCAATATGTCTTTCGAAATAATAAATAAGTTTAGTTAAATCCGTCTCGGGGAAATTGGCTTGAAAATTTCTTAGGATTTCGGTAAACATACTCGGAATTAAATCCTCGCGACCAAAAGTGAATGCAGCAGCAATTTCATGTGATTTTCCTTCTTCTATAACTCGGAATGTAAAATCTAAAAAAGCTTTGATATTAGGATGCAAATTGCTTTTTTTGATTGCAACAAATATGTTTTTAAGCGAATCTACCTCAGTTAAAAAATGTTCGATTCCACTGGTGTTCGCATCACAGGCTTTCATCGCTTCAATATACATCTCATAATGACTAGAGCGCTTTCCGTCTAATGTTAAATCAGATTCCTCCGCAACCACAATTTCGTTAATTAAATACCTAGTTTGTGGGTTTTCTGTTGCGAACCACGGAGTTGTTGTACACGTTAATTTAGACTGTAAAGCTTTTAACAAAGACATAAAGTCCCAAACCGCATAAACATGATTTTCTAAAAAACACTGTAAATCCTCAACGGTTTTTACTTTTTTGTATAAAGTATGTTGTAACAATAGTTCTTTTTGGGACTGAATACTATTGTTGATTGTTGCAATATTCATAGGTGGTATTTTTTATGTAAATATAAAAAAGCTTCTTGTTTCCAAGAAGCTTTTACTATCAATTTTATAAATACTTTAATAGTCGTTTACTACTATTTAAAAGCTGGAATTCCTGTGATATCCATACCAGTAATTAGTAGGTGTATGTCATGTGTTCCTTCGTAGGTAATTACAGATTCTAGATTCATCATGTGTCGCATAATAGAATATTCTCCAGTTATTCCCATTCCTCCTAATATCTGTCTGGCTTCTCGAGCAATGTTAATTGCCATGTCTACGTTATTTCTTTTTGCCATCGAAATTTGAGCGGTTGTTGCACGTCCTTCATTTCTTAAAACACCCAATCTCCAAGTTAACAATTGTGCTTTGGTGATTTCGGTAATCATTTCGGCTAACTTCTTTTGTTGTAATTGTGTTCCTGCAATGGGTTTGTCAAATTGAATTCTTTCTTTGGCGTAACGCAAAGCAGTATCGTAACAATCCATCGCGGCACCGATAGCACCCCATGCAATTCCGTATCGCGCTGAATCAAGACAACCAAGTGGCGCTCCTAATCCTGATTTATTAGGCAATAAATTTTCTTTTGGTACTTTGACATTATCAAAAATAAGTTCCCCTGTTGAGGACGCTCGAAGTGACCATTTGTTGTGTGTCTCAGGAGTAGAAAAACCTTCCATGCCACGTTCTACAATTAAACCGTGAATTCTTCCTGCTTCATTTTTTGCCCAAACTACAGCTATATCTGCAAAGGGAGCATTTGAAATCCACATTTTAGCACCATTCAATAAATAATGGTCCCCCATGTCTTTAAAGTTGGTAATCATACTTCCTGGATCTGAACCGTAATTAGGCTCTGTCAATCCGAAACATCCCATAAATTCACCGGTAGCTAACTTAGGCAGGTATTTAACACGTTGTTCCTCGTTTCCGTATTTCCAAATAGGATACATCACGAGAGAAGACTGCACAGATGAAGTGGAGCGAACACCAGAATCGCCACGTTCAATTTCTTGCATGATCAGCCCGTAGGAAATTTGGTCTAAACCAGCTCCGCCATATTCCTGAGGAATATATGGGCCAAAGCCACCTATTTCACCTAACCCTTTAATAATTTGTTTTGGGAATTCTGCTTTTTGAGCATATTCTTCTATAATTGGGGACACTTCACGTTTTACCCATGCTCGGGCAGAATCACGAACTAATTTGTGTTCTTCTGTTAGTAAATCGTCTAGGTTATAGTAATCTGGAGATTGAAATAAGTCTGGTTTCATGGTGTTGCTAATTTTTATATGATACAAATTTACATAAAGAAATATAACAAAAGCATCAACAATTGTTATAATTTTTTATTTTACGTGAAAATAACGAATTTCGCAATCAAATAAGTAGTTTTCAAAGCGTGATTTTAATAAAAAAAATCATTGTCTAACAATTTACAATAACACCCTTAAATGTTTTTTGAAATTTACATGAAACAAGAGAGAGCTACTAACTAACCTAAAATTATTTGTACAATAACTTTTCAAATAATTTACTTTGTTAGTATCATAAATTTGAAAAAAATTAAAATAGATCAGAATTCGTTCCTGTACGAGTTAGGGACATGAGTTTAATTTCATCATCTTGTTGCCAAATTAGCAACCAATCTGGTTGAATATGACATTCCCAAAATCCTTTAAAATTTCCCTTTAACAAATGAGGTTTTAAATTTGAATTCAAAGAGCCATTTTTTTCTAACTGAAAAATAACGTTCTCAATTAAATCGATATTCAAACCTCTTTTTATACAAAGTTTAAAATCTTTTTTAAATTTATTTGTCGCAACTACTGTAAACATTATGACTTTAAAATTGCAAGTAATGCTTCAGCATTTTTAGCTCTAATAACTTTGCCCTTTTTAGCATCTTCCATAGATTTTAACGTGTCAAAATTTGGAGTGTTTATAATTTCAACATCACTTTTGTTTTTACTAAATAAATGTATCATAGCAGTCAGTAGTTTACCTGCTTTACTTTTTTCGTTTATTTTTAAAGTTATAGTTCTCATAGTCGTTTATTTTGACAAATTTACAAAATTTTTTGATCCAAAATGCAACGTTTAGGAATGCAACAACTTCCATTGTAATTTATTTTTCAGATTATTTCTGTTTCAATAATGCAATCTCATCTATTTTAGCCCCCGATAAGTTCGGAGTGTTATTTTAAATTTCAAACTTATATATTTGAAACATGAAATACAAGAAATGGACTTTAGATCAGAAGC